>CALCWU010000143.1 GCA_937905855.1 uncultured Mollicutes bacterium | reverse complement strand
TTATATATAATCATACAAATTTAGGAATATATGTAACAAGTGATGGGTCATTTGGCGATTTTAAGCGCTATGAGTATGAGGCAGTGGAGGCAAAGCTAATTCCTATCCTAGAGGAATTAAAGAAGCCTTATGTTATTGTTTTAAATGTGGCTGATCCTAAAAGTGATAGCGCATTAAAGCTTAAGGAGGAGTTAAGCTTAAAATATAACGTAGGCGTTGTTGTAGTAAATGTTTTAAAAATGACGGAAGAGGATTGTGATTTAATACTAAAGGAAGCTCTAAAGGAATTTCCAATTGAAGAATTAGAACTATTATTACCTGATTATTTAGAGGTAATTGGTGATGATGTTCCTATTAAAAAACAAATTGATGATCTTTTAATTAATATAAGAGGTAATTATACTAAAATTAAGGATGTAAATAATATTGTTGATTCAATTAAAGAAGCTAATTTATTTTCTAATGTAGAAATGACTCTATTTTCCCCATCAGAGGCAAAGGTTTCAATAAAAATGGAAATAGCCAATGATAAATATGAAGAAATTGTTAATGAACTTTTAGATAATTCAATAAATAATCGTGTTGAATTTTTAGCATATCTATATAAATGTAAAACAGCGATTAAGGTTTATGATGAAATAGGTGAGGCATTATCAGAATGTAAGGAAAAGGGCTATAGTGTTGCTTCGCCAGTTAAAGAAGAAATGAAGCTATTAGCTCCAACTGTTTTAAAGCAAAATGGTAATTATGGCGTAAAGCTAGAGGCAATAGCTCCATCAATTCATTTAATTAAGGTTGATGTTAACTCAACGTTTACACCAATGGTTGGTAGTGCTAAGGAATCAGAAAATATTATTGAAGGCTTAGTAAATAAGGAAAATAATGAAGAAGTATGGAATCAAGAATTTTTCGGTAGAAAATTATCAGATATTCTAAATGATTCAATGAAAAATAAGGTTTGTGGTATATCTGATAAATCAAAGGATAAAATCAAAAGCATTCTAAATAAGGTGGTAAACGCTAATAACAACGGCTTTATAGCTATCATATTATAGGAACTCAAAATAAAGAGTTCCTTTTTTGCTATAAACATTATTAAAAAATAAATTTTAGTATGCTAATTTCCAAAAATTAAAATAATGTTGCAATATCAATTTTATTTTGATATAATAAGTGTGTCGACTAATAGTCAATTTAATTTTAAGGAGAAACGTATGAATAAGGCTGAAGTTATTACAATTGTTGCCGATAAGGCTAATGTCTCAAAGAAGGCTACAGAAGAAATTTTAGATGCATTTTTTAATACTGTTCAAGATGCACTTGCAAGTGGTGAAAAGGTAGTATTATCTGGATTTGGAACTTTTGAGGTTAGAAATCGTGTTGCTAGAACTGGTAGAAATCCAAGAACTGGTGAGGATATTTCAATTCCTGGTCAAAAGTCACCTGCATTCAAGGCTGGTAAGGTTTTAAAAGAATCAGTTAAATAATTAAGATTATATTAATATGTGCAGAAAGGAGTGTGGAAGTTAATGGATATTCCTTTTACTTACGTAGCACAAGGTAATTTAGTTGAATTAAGAGCTTATCTTGCAAATTCAGATATCTCAATGACTGATGATAGAGGTAATTCATTTTTACATTTAGCAATTAAATATAATCAAATTGAAATATTTGATTTCTTAATTGAAAATTATGCAGACATTAATTTGCAAAATTATGATGGTGAAACTCCATTAATGCTATGTGTTTATTATAATCGTATTGGATTTTTAAAAGCATTAATCAAAATGAAAGCGAATTATCTTTTAACTAACAAATTAGGTGAAACTCCCTTTTACAAGGCTTGTTTTTTAGGTAGGGGTATGATTGTTTCTTTGTTTTTAGAAAATCATATGGAAACACTTGATTGTAAAAACACTAATGATGAAGATATTTATTTTGCATTATTAAGATCTCAAAATTTAACCTTGTTTGATTTTTTTGCGAAGAAGAATGATTCTTTTTTCAAAACAACAAATTATTTTAATGATACATTATTACATTTAGCATGTAAAATTAATTCTTTGCCAATGGTTGAATATTTACTTAAATATGATGTTTTTGTAAATGCTAAGAATAAAGCAAAGGAAACGCCAATCTTTTATGCTACTAAAAACGGAAATAGGGAAATTTTTTCTTTACTTGTAGCCAAAGGGGCTATTTTAGATTTAGTGAACTCATATGATGAGGGATTATATGATGTTGCTGAATATCAAGCATTTAAAGATTATATTAAAGAAAAAGAAGTAAATTACAATGATTATGTTAAATTATATCCTCTTCATCATGCTATAATATTAGAGAATATTTTTGATGTTGAAAATAATTTACATAAGAATAATATTGAGCAGGCTGATAAATATGGCTATACGCCTATGGAGCTTGCTACAAGATTAAATAATTTGCAAATAAAGAAAATATTAGCTGATTATTTGAAAGGATTAAAAAAAGACCAATAAGGTCTTTTTCTTTTATTGATTTATTGATGTTAAAATTAAGATGATGGTACTAAAGCAGTTCATAAGCATATGGATTGTGGTTGAAACATAAATGTTATGATCTGATTTAAAATATGCATATCCTAAGCCAACACCACAAGCGGCATAAGGAATTGTATGAAGAATTAACTGAGTAATATTATAACCAGAGGTTAGAGTATGAATTAATCCAAAAACAATTGAGGAAATAGCGATTGCAAGATAATCATTTGGAATTAGCTTGAAAATTGATTTTCTAAAAATTAATTCCTCAACTACAGGTCCAAAGATAACGGCGGCAATAATCATCATTATACCATTACCGCTGCTTGAAAATAAGATAGCATTAATTTGCTGCTGATTTTCGGAAACCTGATCCTGAAGAAGTGGAGAGGTAATCATAGAAAATATCATTTGTAGTCCAAAAGCTAGAAGAAAGCCTAGAGGAATATATTTAGCAATTTTTGAAGAATTATCTTGTAATTTCTTGAAATCATCCTTGAATGTTTTGCGATATAGGGTTACAAATAAGGCAAATAGTAATATATAAATTGTAAGATTACCAATTGCACTAGCTGTTGTATAATATTTTTTTACATCATCTGGAAATTGACTAAATTCTAGGTCTTTGAACTCTTTTAGATAATCTTTAGTAAGTCCCATTGATTTTCTAGTAATATTTGCAATTAGAAGTGAAATATAATCAGATAGAAAATACATCATAAAGATATATACTAAAACACAAACTAAAGGTATTATATATTTTTTATAATCAATTTTTTTTGATTCCATTGTTATCACCAATTAGATTATAGCATAAAAAAAATAATAATAAACATTTATCATAAAAAAA
>CALCWU010000142.1 GCA_937905855.1 uncultured Mollicutes bacterium | reverse complement strand
TAAAACTCTAAGGAAAAAATATGATGCACAAATGAATAATGATTTATTAATAATTGAAAGAGTAGCAGAGCTTGCTAAAAAATATAATGTATCTATGGCGCAAATAAGCTTAGCGTGGTTATTTAAAAAAGGTATTAGCTCAGCTATTGTTGGTGCAACTAAACTTAATCATTTTGTAGATGCTTGTAAGGCTGTTGATTTAGAACTTAATGATGAGGATATGATATATCTTGAGGAGCTATATACACATAAGCCTATTGTAGGAGCATTACCTGAAGGTAAATAAATATTATTGATTGTGGAGCCAGCTATAAATAGCTCCACATTTTTTATGATTGTAGTTGTTTAAATAAATAATGTAGCATAAATATAATAAAACGCACATACAATATTAATGTAAAAATATTGCAATGCCGTAAAAAAATTACGGAATATATTGATAATTATTGTATTTATGTTATAATATAAGTAAAGGAATGGAGTTTGTAAATATGCTATATAAATTTAGTGTAAAGAATTTTAAGGGGTTTGATAAAACATTAGTTTTAGACTTTTCTGCTAATAATTACTCTTTTAATCAAAATTTAATCAAAAACGGCCTAGTTAATAAGGCTATATTATATGGTAAAAATGGAATTGGAAAGAGTTCCTTGGGAATTGCTTTATTTGATATTACAGATCATTTAACAGATAAACAAAAGATGAATGCTATTTATTTACAAAATTATAAAAATTTAAATAATATTAACGAAAATGTTAAATTTACATACATTTTTAAATTTGAAAATGATTTTGTTGAATACTATTATGAAAAAAGAAATAGAAATGATTTAGTTAAAGAAGTTTTAAAAATAAATGATAAGGAAATAATCAATTATGATTATTTTGATAATTCAAAGCAATTTGTTGATAAAGAAATAATTAATAATTTAAACATTGATTTAATTGATAATAAATTATCAATAATTAAGTATATTTATAGAAATACACCAACAAATACTATTCCTATGATTACTAAAATGCTTAATTTTTGTGAAAATATGTTATGGTATAGAAGCTTATCGGAAGGAAATGCATATTCTGGCTTTACTAATGGAACAGCTTCTTTAGTAGAAAAGCTATATGAAAGTGGAAAGATAAAAGATTTTCAACAATTTTTAAAAGTAAATGGTTTAGATTATAATTTAAAATTTGAATCAGTTAATGGAAATCATGAATTATTTGCACTTTATGATGATGGAAGAATTAAAGCTCCATTTGTTTCTTTAGCTTCAACAGGTACAATGGCATTATTCTTATTCTTTACTTGGAAAATAACTGCTTTTGATAAATTGTCATTTTTGTTTATTGATGAATTCGATGCATTTTTACACTATGAAGCATCCGAATATTTAATTAAATTGTTAAGTGAAACAAATTTTCAAATGATATTAACTACTAATAATACGAATTTACTTACAAATAAATTAACTCGTCCTGATTGTTGTTATATAATGACAAAAAACAAAATTTCAAATTTTTGTAACGCTACAAATCGTGAAATAAGAGAAGGACATAATTTGGAAAAGCTATTTAAGAGTGGTGAATTCTCAAATGGTGAATGAAACTAAAGTTTTAGTATTAGTTGAAGGTGCTAAAACTGACGTTAATTTAATGAAAAAATTGTTTGATATATATGTACGCTAAGGAGAAATGGTAAATATGGTAAAAATAAGTGATAAAACATTAGATTTAATATTGAATGAAGCATTAGATAAGCTAGGATTTTCTTTGCCATTAACAGAAGAAAATAGACTAGATATTCTTGATTATTTTTGGGAAAAGGAATCAAGCCTAGCAAATGCTAAGGAATCCTATAATGAAAATGTAGATGAAGAATATTTAAATGAAGTAAGTAATGCTGTTAGTGAATTATCTAATGAAGATATTAGTTTAGATACTTTAAATGATAAACTAATATCTAGAAAATAAATTATAATTTCGTTATATGATTTCATATATTGCCTAAGGATAATAAATTAAATATTATTAATGTGGAGTTTGTTAAAAATAACTCCACATTTTTCTTTTTAATCCTATATTATTAAAATGTTAGTCAAAAAATATGCATAAATGTGATATAGTACTGTCCGAAAATATGCATAAATAAGTTATACAACTATCTAAAAATATGCAAAAATTAATAAATGTAACATAAAAATATTCAATTTAAAGAAAATTTATGCTAAAATTAATTAAAGAGGTGCTATGACGATGGTTAAAAGAAAAATGTATGATTATTTATTGAATTGGAAAAAGAATGAGAAAAAATCTGCATTGCTAATTAAGGGCGCAAGGCAGGTTGGTAAGACATATTTAGTTAGAAGCTTCGGAAAAAATGAATATAAGAGTTATATAGAAATCAATTTTCTAAAAAATAATGCTTATAAAGCAATATTTTCTGATGACAATTTATCAGCAACTGAAATATATAAACGTTTAAGTGCCTATATACCAAATATTAAAATTATACCAGGTGATACTCTATTATTTTTAGATGAAATTCAAGTATGTCCACAAGCAAGAACTGCTATAAAATTTTTAGTAGAGGATGGTAAGGTTGACATTATTTCATCTGGTTCTTTATTAGGATTAGCTTATTATGAAGATGCAGATGAGCAAGTAAAGGAACCAACATCATTACCAGTAGGATATGAACAACAGATAATTATGTATTCTTTAGATTTTGAGGAGTATTTATGGGCAAATGGCTACGATGAAAATTCAATTTTATATTTAAAGGAATTTTTTGATAATAATAAAGAAGTTCCAATTGAATTAAATAATAAATATTTAATGCTTTTTAAAGAATTTATTGTAATAGGTGGTATGCCAGAGGTTGTGCAAAAATTTATTGATACTCATAATTTTCAAGAAGTTGATTTAATTCAACGTAAGATTTTAACTGATTATCAAGATGATATTTCAAAGCATGCTAAAGGTATTGAAAAAATAAAGGTTAGACAATGCTATGATTCAATTCCAAGACAACTAGCTAAGGAATATAAAAAGTTTCAATATAGCGTTGTTGAAAAAGGAAAGACAAGTAGAAAGTTTGGTGATAGCATTAAATGGTTATGTGATTCTAATTTAGTAAATAAATGCTCTAATGTTTTAGAAGCTTATATTCCTTTACTTGGATATGAAATAGATGATCAATTTAAGCTATATTTGAATGATACGGGATTATTATGCTGCTTGTATGGTCATGAAACAAAATTAGCAATTTTAAACAATACATTAAAGGGAAATGCCAAAGGTGGCATTTATGAAAATATTATATCTGAATGTCTTTTAAAAAGAGGCCATAGACTTTATTATTATAAAACTCAAAATTCTTCAATGGAAATAGAGTTTTTGATTGAAAAAAATGGAGAAGTGATACCGATTGAGGTTAAGGCTGGTAATGATGCTACTCCATCCTTGAATCAATTTATCAATAAATATTCGCCATCAATTTCTTATAAATTTATAAATGGAAATGTTGGTTATTCAAATGGAAGAAAAACACTACCTCATTATATGGTAATGTTTATATAGTAAAAGATGAATGCTAAGTATGGTAAAAATAAGTGATAAAACATTAGATAAGCTAGGATTTTCTTTGCCGTTAACAGAAGAAAATAGACTAGATATTCTTGATTATTTTTGGGAAAAGGAATCAA
>CALCWU010000141.1 GCA_937905855.1 uncultured Mollicutes bacterium | reverse complement strand
GAATAATGATGACTATGTAAAAATGAGTCATAAGGATAAAAATATTGAACTTGCCTCATTTGATGATAAAGAAATGATAAGAGGAATTTTTTCTTTTTTGGTTATTGAAGATGATAAATATGCTGAGCTATTATTAGCTGCCTCTGAAAATATCGAAGCATATGAGGAATTATTTTCCTATATAGATGTAAATTATCATAATTATGATGTTTACTTTGTATATAATCCTTTAAATAATATTTTAAATGATATGCTAGCAAAGAAAAAGGCGAAGTTTTGGCCTATTCAAATGAAGATGATATGTGATAATTATAATATAGATGAAAAGATTTCTGATGTAGTAGCTTTAAATGATCAATTATTGAATCAATATATTGATATTCATAATAATGATATTTATTGGAATGCCCAAAGGGTTATTGCTGATAAGGGCTTTAAAAGCTTTGTAGCAATTTTTGATGGTAAGGCTATTGGGTATATAGATATAAGAATAGAAAATTTGAAAGATCATATTATGGATGTGATAGTTTTAGAGGAATATCGAAATAAAGGCTATGGCGCAAAGCTTATAAATAAGGCATTAGCTGATTGCTATCCTAAGAGTATGCTATTAGAGGTGGATAATGATAATTATCCAGCAAGACATTTATATGAAAAAGCAGGCTTTAGATATTTACCTCGTGAGAATATTATTACAGTATTATTAAGAAATAATAATTAATTATGTGCTTTTTTTAGTACAGAGTAAATGGTATTATTTATGTGAGGTGGGTAACTTAATGAAAATTTTTTTAATTGATATAAATAAAGAAATGTGCGATGCTTGGGAGAAATATTTTAGTAAATTTATTGATGTTACAATTGTTAATGAAGATATTGCAAGGTATGAGGATTTACATTCAATCGAGTGTATAACCTCTCCCGCTAATTCTTATGGTTTAATGGATGGTGGCTATGATTTGGCATTAACAATGATTTATGGCAAGTCTTTGCAAAAGGCTGTACAAAATTATATTGCTAGGCATTATTATGGTGAACAAATGGTGGCAAGCTCATTTATTATTAATATACCTTTTAGTAAACAAAGATTAATTCATACGCCGACAATGCGAATACCTTCGCCAATTGTTGATAGTGATATAATTTATAACGCTATGCGTTCAACACTTATTTGTGCGTTAGACAATAATGTTGAATCAATAATAATTCCTGCCTTTGGTGGTTTGACTGGTATGGTTTCATTTGATATGGTTGCTAGATTGATGGCTAAGGCCTATAAACAAATATTCTGTAATGATATTAAGGTTCATAGTTGGGATGATGTTAATAAATTAGAGGAAAAATTAGCTTGTTAGAGGTGAAATAATGAAGATATTACATATTGCAGATCTACATTTAGGTAAGAAAATTTCTGGCTATAGCTTGATTGATGATCAAAGCTATTTTTTGGATAAAACTATCTCTTATATGAAGAATAATGAGATAAAGCATTTAATTATTGCAGGAGATATTTATGATGTCGCTTCACCAAGTGGTGAGGCTATCAAGCTATTCTCTAATTTTTTAGTGAAGCTCAAAAAAAATAAGATTAAAGCTTTTATAATATCAGGAAATCATGATTCAAGTGAAAGAGTTGGCTATGGAAGTAGCTTGTTTAGTGATAATGACATTTATATTAATTCAAATATTAAAGATGCTATTAATCCTATATGTGTTGATGGAATTAATTATTATTTAATTCCTTATGCTAGTGCTGCTGAAATTAATCAGGCATTTGATCAAGAATTTAAAACCTATGATGAAGCATTTAGATATTTATTAAGCCTTATAAAGCTTGATGAGAGCAAAATTAATATTGCTGTAGCTCATCAGCTAGTTTTAAATGGTGATGGAACTAGTATGCTTGGCGGAAGTGAGGAGCCTATAATTGGTACTATTCAAAATTTAAGTGCAGATATTTTTAATAAATTTTCGTATGTAGCCTTAGGTCATATTCATAAGCCACAGCAAATTAATGAAAAAATTAGATATTGTGGTTCACCACTTGCTTATCATGTTGATGAAAGTAAGTATGCTAAGTCTTATACAATAATAAATATAAATGATGATAA
>CALCWU010000140.1 GCA_937905855.1 uncultured Mollicutes bacterium | reverse complement strand
ATCATAATAATTTAAATTAAAGTAGAGCTTATTATTTCCTACTTCCTTACTCATACTTGTTAATTTTATTCCTTTATTCATTTCTTTATCCTCACATTATTTTCTTTATTTTGGTTATTTCTTCTATTATTTCATCACTTATATAGCTTCCTACCTCTAATATATCAACAAAGCGATTAAATCTTTTATAATATATTGATTCTAGCTCAGCTACATTTTTAAGCTTTTCTTCCATTAATAAATCATCATTAAAGCTTACTAGCATATCTATATCTGAATCTATTCTATTATTTCCTTTAGCATATGATCCATAAATAGCTAAGCTTTTAATTCGATATTTTTCATTTAGCATTTCTTTATCATTTATTAAGCTATTATATATTTCTTTTATATTTAATGGCTTTAAATTTAAATAATAAGATTTTTCCTGATATTTATTATTTCTTATTACATTTAGCATTAATAAATATATCGGCTTTTTATCACCAGTATAATAACGATCTCTTAATATTTCATAATCCGTAAGCTCACTTGAATTTAATTGAACACTCGGATGATCATTTTTTACCAATGTATAATTAAACAGCATTAACGCTATTACCATTGCCTCATCTAAATCCTTAATTATTTTATAAGCCTCTAAATGAAACAAAATTGCCTTATCAACAGCTACATCCTCATCACATTTAAAAAATAATGATACCAATTTTATTAATTTAGTATTATTTATATCTATTTCCAGCAAATAGAAAAATTTACTTAAAATTTTTGTTGTTAAAGGGCTTCTACTATTACTTAACAAATAACAATAAGCATCATAATATCTTTTTGCCATTTCTTCAGTTTTAGTATTATAAGCTATTTCATTATAGATTACACCCTTATACCTATCATGATTAAAATCATAGCCTTGGTATCTTAATATTAATTCAATAAATCTAGCTATTCTTTTTCTTACTATTAGCTCCATTGCTTCCTCCAAATATTTGTTTTATTATTTGATTAGCTCCTGTTGATGATGTTCCGCTTACTATTCCTATTAGCATTGCCGACCATACATTTGAAGCATTTATTATTTCTTTATTTGTGTAATACATTATTACACCTATTATTCCTCCACTTATTGATAATACCATTGGAATATATTTATAAGATTCTTCTTTTTTAAATATCAGCTTATATATTTCACCTATCATATAACAGAGGACAACTATTATTGTTATGCTTATATTCTCCATATTTTTTTTCTTTCTATTTTATTTTCAATTATTTTTTTATCCAGGGATCTGCCCTTATTCTATTCATTTTTTCTTTCCTCTTCCTTTCATCTTGATTTCTTAAGCTTAAGACACCATTATGATACTACACGACTATAGCATTTGTAAATGTTCATTCGACTAGGCATTGTAGGCATAAAAATAGGCGAAGCCAATTACATTGTAGCTGCGCCATTTTTTCTATTAACTTTTTTTAATATCTATTAAAACTAGGCGGTTTTTTCAAAAAAGTAGGCGAAATCATTTAACCTATTTATTAATTCGACAAAATATGCTATAATCTTCTATATAAAGGGAGGAATTAAGATGAATTTAAATTATAATACAGTTTTGAAAATTTTCATAAGATTTTATAAAAGCATTAACACAATGAAAAATATTAATGGTAATTTATTATCTATTATTAATCCCGAATTTAGTCGTTTGTTTGATAGTGACTTTGCATATGAGCTATCTCACGCCAAAAGAAATCTTAACAACTCTCTTTTTGTAGAAACAGCAAAAAAACTAGATAAGCAAACAATTTTAGAAAGAACCAAAAAGACTTTAGATGTGTTCAACAATAACGAAATAAATCAAAAAATCAAATATATAATTAATAAGATAATTGTAGATGATAAAAGTTCCAACAAAGAAAATATTATTTTTGAAAATGAAAAAGTCACAATCAATGATATATTAGATTTCAGCTTTGATAAATATCTAGCTTATTTAATTACTTACGTTGTCAAATATACTAAATGTAATATAAACAAACCTTTTTTAGATGATGATATTATTAAGCTTGAAACGCTCTATCAAAAGGATATGACTGATTTATTTTTAGATACTAACAAACCAATCCTAAAAAAATATCTTCCTTATTATGAAAATGCCGTTAATGATACTATTTTAATCAAAACTATAATTTATAATAATGAACCTATCAATTTATATGACATCTATGTAACTCCTGATTTAAATAATTATTGTTCAACATTTAGTCAAAATGGAAAGCATAGTATTTCAGGTGAGGATGTTTCAACAAAAAAATATATTGAAACCTTTGGAAAATATACATCAATAAGCGCACCAGCAGGTTTTGGTAAATCATTATTTTTAAAATTCTTGTTTTCCTATGATCTTATGAATAATTTAAACGAAAATGAAAAAACAAACTTAGTTCCTGTGTATATACCTGTAAGACAATTTATTAAGGAAGACAAAATTTAGTAACGATGCTATACTCATCTATTTTGCAATATATGGAAATAGAACTTTCTGAATTTTTAAATGACTTAAAAAAAGGTGGATTTTTATTATTATTTGATGGTCTAGACGAAATAAGAATAACCCAAAGAGATAATTTTTTTGATGAACTAAATGAACTTTCATTTAAATATCCTAAAAATTATTTTATAACAGCATCAAGACCATCTGAAGCAAGTGAGTGCTTAAACAAATTTAAAAACATCCAATTAGCTAGACTAACTATAAAATCAGCCTGCAAATTGATTGATAAATTTTCTAATTTTCCAACATCAAAAAAGAAAGAATTTATTGAAATTTTAAAAAATGGAGAATTTCAAACAAATAAAAGTATCGCCTCAAATCCTTTGTTATTGACAATTATGTTTATGATCTTTATCAATAAAGGAAAAATACCCTCAAAGACCTATGAATTTTATGATCAAAGCTTTCAGGTATTATATGAGGAGCATGATAAAATAAAAGGCTACAAAAATAAGAAATTTGCTACAAGTCTAAAAAAGGTTCAATTCATTAATTTATTATCCGAATTTTGCTTTAGAGCCTCAACAAATGAAGATTATTCTTTTTCTATTGCCGATATAACAAAAACAATAAACGAAACATCCTTTAAAGGAAAAGTAAATGCTGATGATTTTATAGTGGATTTAAAGGACAATCTAGGATTGTTTTATCTTGAAGATGGCAAATATAATTTTCTACATAGATCATATCAAGAATATTTCACCGCTAATTATTTTAAATCATTATCTATAGCTGAATATCCTAAGGTTGATGAATGGTTTAGACGCGACGAAGATTTTTCATTTACATACGTTAATTTTAACGAAGATATTTTTTTCTTACTTTATGAAATGGATTATACTCGTTTGACTCAATATGTTATTAAACCAGCCCTACATCCTTATTTTAATAAAACAATGGATTATTGGTATTTTTTAAAGACCATGTTTCCAAAAATTAATTATGGCAAGACAGCTTTTATGTTTATAGGTGATAAGATATTTCAGCTTGTTTTAGCCAAGATTTTTGGTGATTCTTTCATTTCATTAACTAATTATCCACTTGATTTACCATCATGTGATGCATTTTATTATTTCACAGATGACTATACTCTAGGAACAAACTCAATTTCCAAAACGGAGATTTTACAAAAGCTTGAACGTATGAAAACAGATACCGCAAGAAAAAATTGGCTAAAAAAATTAAACATTGATATCGATTCACCTGATGAACTTTTATATTCATTTAAAACTGAAGATATTATAAACAATCCCAAGGAGTATGAAAGTTTAGTGACCTATTTGAAGTCAAAAAAATGTTTATTATTTAAAATATATAATACCTTCAAAAAAATATATACATCATAAAAAAACTCTATTAGATATAAAATGTCCAATAGAGTTTTTTTGTTAAATTGATTTAATTGTACTTTCAATTGGGAATGCCTTCCAACCATGATTTTGAGAATCAAATTGATATAATGAGCAATACATACTTACCTTTATTTCATTCATATAATAATCAGACAATATGCTACTTTTAACATTTAAATGATTCATTAAATAAATACCTTTAATAGAGGTTTTTATTCCTGTATCTGATAATGTATTGTTACTATTATCAGTCATTCCATAATAATAAGCATTTGTTCTACTATCATCTATATTAATATATCCTGATACTAAATAAAGAGTAGAAAAATCATCATAGCTTGGATCTTTAATATTATTTGATAGGTGATACCAGCCTGCAAAATATGATGGATTAACTGCTTTTGCATTGCTATAATCAATATTAATTGTTTTTTGAGCTGATTTTAAATCTAAAAGTAATACCGCAGGTGCGCCATTTTTTATTGATATGATTCCAGTAACAATAAACTCCTTATCAAGATCTGTGAAGCCATCACAAATCTTTTTTTCAGATATTATAGTTATTATATTTTTGTTATCATACAAAACTGCCTTACTATTAGAATCAGAACGATCAGTAGCTATAACAACGCCATTAAAGGTAACAATATCGCCTACACCATTTCTCTTGTTGGTAAGACTTACCTTTTTAATATCATCATAAACCTCACCAATACTATTACGTTTTTTCGTTAAATTAGTAAAATCAAAGGCTTCTGGTGTTGATGTTATATTTTCGATTTTTTCATAAGCTATTTCTATTTGATTATTGTTTTTAGTTACACTACCTAATACATTGTAATAACAATTTAAATATCTATTTTTTAAATAGTCAGTAAAATCACCTGATTTAACTCTAACCTTTATATAAGCACTATCATCAGCAAATAGCATTAGCTTATCCATATTATCAGTTATAAGCTTCAAATACATACCATCAAAATTTACTTTAATTCCAACCTCTCCTTCATTTAAGGTAGAGCCTATTGTTAAAATTTCTTTAATACTATAGCTGATATTTAAATCACTTGAGCTACTTGGTATTGTAGTAGTACTAGATGTTTTACTTGAACTAGCTTCCGAGCTTATACTATTACTACTTGAAGAAATACTAGAACTTATCGAACTACTTGATTCTTTTATATTAGTAGTCTCTGCTGGAATAATTGAATTTTTATTATTCCCACAAGCCGTAATTACAAATAAGAGCGTAATAATTGCAATAAAATAATTGATTTTTTTCATATCATAACCTCACATATATAAAATTATATACTTATTCCTTGAATTTTGAAAGATAAATTATTGAAAACAAAAGATTTTTTTGGTAAAATTTAAATATAGATTTACGATTTTAAATGGGAAAGAAGGAAATTTTAATATGCGTAAAAACAAATTGTTTGTTATTATTAATTCTTTATTAATAATATTTCTTTTAGGAGCCTGTGGAAATAATCCAAATGATACTTCCATTCCTAGTGATGTAAGTGTACCTAGTGAAATAATTCCAAGCAGCTCAAGTTCTTCTACAACAGGAGGTAAAGGTGATGAGAGTGATACCTCTAGTACCCATACTCATACCTATAGTAGTACTTGGAGCTATAATGATACCTATCACTGGCATGAGGCAACATGTGGTCATGACACAAAATCTGCCTATTTTAAGCATAGCTTTAATTCTTGGCAGGATAATTTAGAATTAGGTATTAGAAGTAGAAACTGTAAAACCTGTGGCTATGTTCAAAAAGAAAATTTACAAATCTCTTCTCATACCCATACATTTGATGAAGGATATGTACATGATGAAAACTCACACTGGCATCCAAGCACCTGTGGTCATGATGATGCCGTTATTAAGGAAGATCATATTTTTGAAAATTATTTAGAATATGTAACTGAGGATGGCTATACATTTAGCTATGATTCCTTAAAATGTAGTGTTTGTGGTTATATTGCCCGTGGTACTCACACTCATATTTTTAGTCCTGATTGGGCCTATGATGATAATACTCACTGGCATCCAAGCACCTGTGGTCACTTTAATTTGAAAAATGAGGAAGGTCCCCATGAATTTGGCGAGTGGATAATTATGAGTACGCCAACAAATGAATATGAACAAGGTGTTAGATACCGCGAATGCTATTGTGGTAAAATAGAATATGATTATTTCTATATTTCTCATACTCCAAGCTATGATGAAGACTCTTGGTCCTTTAATGAGGACTATCATTATCATGCTTGTTTGGAGCACCCTGATAATGTAGATGAATATAAGGATATGCTTCCTCATAGTGGAAGATATGAGCTAGTCTTAGCTCCAACTAATGATTCTACTGGTTCAATTAAAATGATTTGTGATTTTTGTGGCTATGAAAAAACAAAAATATTACCTGTCTTAAATCCATATGATTATAATATCGTTAAAACCGATACTAAGGTTGATTGTCAAACTGAAAGTCATGGCTGGGATAGCTATACATTTGAAAATTTCTACGAAACCTTTGAAGGAACTGTTTATGGTAAGCATAATTATGTAAATGGCGTTTGTTTGGTTTGTGGAAAAACTGAAATATCTGAGGGCTTAAGCTTTAGACCATCTAGCGACTCACAAAGCTACTATGTTAATGGAATTGGTGATTTTACTGGTGATAGATTAATAATTCCTGCAACTCGTAATGGATTACCTGTTATCGGAATAGATGATGGTGCATTTGCCAACAACTTAAATCTAACCTATGTTTCTATTCCAAACTCAGTTATTTATCTTGGTAAAAATATTTTTAGTGGTTGTAAGAACATTAATGAATTAGCTATTTATACTGATGAATTTATGTATATAAATCCTGAAGGCTATAGTGAGCAATATCATTTACCAATATCATATTTATTTGGAACCTTAGAATATGAAAACAGCGTTGCTGTTAAACAAAATATTTATTACACAAAAGAAAATGTTGATAAATTCATTTCCGGAACCTATTATATTCCTTCTACTCTTACTAAAATAAGTGCATATGCTACTAGATATGCCTTTGAAAATTTAACAACAATAAAAGAAATTGATATTTTAAGCTCCAATTCAATCGAATTAAAAGCATTTTCTAATACAACAAGCCTTGAAAAATTAACCATTAATTACGATTTAGTAACAAGTATCGCAGGCTATGCCTTTTCTCATTCTAATGTAATAATCGATCTTAGTAGCTTTAAGGCTTTAAAAACAATTTATAGTTCAGCATTTTACGGCTATGAGCATTTACCAACTAAGCTAGTTATTCCTGATTCTGTTGAAACCATTCACTTTAATGCTTTCCCATATGAAGCAGTTAAGGATGTTGAGGAAATTGTTTTACCATTTATTGGTAATGAAGCTAATACCATTTATACTAAAAATTACTTTTCTTATATATTTGGTAATAGCTATGATGATAATGGTATATTTACTCCTGAGGCAAATAACATTCCTAAGAATTTAAAAACATTGACAATAACAGGCTATAACCATTTTACTAAAAATTCATTATATGGCTTAAAGGGGCTTGAGCACTTATATATTAATGATCCTACCTGCTACTTTGATGACGAAACAATTTTAAATAATCTAAATAGTAATATTGTTAATATCTATGATAATGGTAAATATTTGGGAAGTGAAGAAAATCCTTACTTAATCTATTTAACATGCTTAGATAGTGACTTAGAAGAAATTAATTTCCATCCTGATACAAAAACCATAGCTAAAAATTCCTTAAGATTAAGTAATGTTAAGGATTTAGTAATTCCTGATTATATAATTTATCTTTATGATTTTTATGCATACAATATGGAATCACTAACCTTACCATTTAACTATACAATTAATCCTAGCTATACAGATACACCTTCACTTTATCAAATAACAAGCCTTAAGGATTATCTACCAGAAACCCTAAAGAGCTTTACTCTTAAAAATGGTTTAATTACTCGTTCATTCTTTAGTGACTGCAAATATCTAGAAAAGATCATTTTAGAGGATAATGTAGTAATAGATTATAAAGAAGGTATAGTTATTCCTTTATTTAACGATTGTATTAATCTTCGTGAAATAAAAATACCTTCTGTAAGCTCTATCTATTTTGGTGATTTATTCTCCAAGGATGAAAATCAAAATAGCTATCTTGTAACTATTCAATATCGTAATCCTAATCCTTATGGTGTTGATTATTACCTATATCACAATTATTATATTCCCAATAATTTAACTAAGGTAACAATTAAAGAATTACCAAGTGATTACAATGAATTCTTCTTTAGCTATAGTGAGGATGGCTACAAATCTATTACTGATATAACAATTGGTCATCTTGAAATTATTAATACCAACACCTTCAAAAGCTTGCCAAATCTTGATAACTTAACTATTTTAGATGGATTGACAACAATTGCTGATAAAGCCTTTATGAATTCAAGCATTCAAAAATTTAATGCTCCTGATACCTTAAAAATAATTAATCACTATGCCTTTAGTAATTGTACAAAGCTTCAAGAATTTTCATTAGCTAATGTAATAAAAATTGGTGGCTATGCTTTTAATAATTGTCATTTTACTAATATTAATTTAAATGAAGACATTGAATATATTGGCGAAAATGCCTTTACCGGCAATGATGGTTTAATTATTAATATCAATGATACATCTTCACTAACTTATATTGGTACTGGTGCCTTCAATGGTGCTACAATCAACAATATTTTAAATTTAAATAATGATAATTTAGAAATTGCTGATAAGGCCTTCTTAAATGCCAAGGGTGTTGAAGAAATCCATATTTTAAGCGCTAATTCAGTAGGTAAAAACATCTTTGAAGGAACTAACCTTACAAGCATTACCCTTCCATATATTAGTAATAATCATAATTCTAATATTAAAACTCTAGGTTATTATTTCCAAGATGAGGAAAAAGAAAACACCTACGAAGCCTTGATGCCAAACAATGGTGAGCTAAAAAAATATTATTTCCCTACCTCATTAACAAGTGTTACCATTTTAGGTGGTGAAATGCTTGATAGAGCCTTTACTAATCTAACAAGCCTTAAGGATATAAATCTAACAACAAATTCTTTATATGAAGGATTATTTAGTGGCTGTACAAATCTTGAAAATATTTCTATAAATGGAACCTATAAAACTATACCTAGCTACATTTTTGAAGGAACTAAGCTTAAAGAAATTACTATTCCAAATACTGTAACAGCAATTGGTGAGGCAGCCTTTAAGGATACACTTATAACATCTATTACCATTCCTAATAGTGTTACATCACTAGGTGCTAATGCCTTTGAAGGTACTAATATTACAAATATTACTATACCATCATTATTTAATCAAAGCCTAGGCTACTACTTTAATAATGATAATAGTGAGCTTAAAGCCTTAACTGATGTTACAATTACAAATGAGGATAATATCACCTCTCTTGCTCTTGCAAATCTTCCTAGTCTTGTTAATTTAACAATATTAAAGGTAAATACTATTGAGGCAAATATTATTTTTAATACGAATGTTTTAGAAAATCTAACAATTGATGCTTCAAATCTAGATAGCTTTAATACCCTATTTGGTAATACTAATAGTAGCTTTAAATATTATCCAAATAATTTAAAAAATGTTAAGCTATTAAATATTAGTGAAATACCAGCATACTTCCTTAAGGGCTATACATTTGTTAATTTATATCTACCAGCATCACTAAATACATTTGCCAAGGATGCTCTTGCAGGTCTTGAATTGTCTAGCTTATATTATGAAGGAAGCTTTGATGATTGGTGTAATATTAGTCATAATATCTTAACAAATTCTACTAATAACTCTCATTATAATTTGTATCTTAAAAATGATGATAGTTATGAATTACTAGAAGAAATTACCCTATATCAAGATAACATCAAGAGTAATGCCCTATATTATGTTAAATCAATTAAAAAGATAACTATTGATAGTAGCGTTACAGAGTTTAATGAAGGTATGTGCTTCAACTATAATAACTATGAGCTATATTATAATTCTAGCCTTACTGATTGGTGTAATATTAAATTTAAGAGCTATACTAACCCTATTTCTTATACTAGCAAATTCTACTATTTAGAAAATGATTCTTATAAGCTTGCAAGCGATATTGTAATTCCATTTGAGGTTCATAGCCTTACAAGCTCTTCATTTTATGGCTATAAAGGAATAACATCATTTAGCCTTACTAGTGAGCCAACAGATTTCAATTTTGAATTTGTTTCATTTAGTGATTTATCTATTCTTACTCTTTATAACGATGGCTACTATTTTGGTACTAAAGATAATCCTTATCTATTCCTTTATAAATTTAATCCAAATGCTAAAGGCGATGCAAGTGTAGCGGATACTACTAAATACATTTATAACAATGCCTTCACAAATGTTTTAAATATAACATCTCTTGTAATCCCTGATAATGTTATAAAAATGGGTAATGTAATTCTAAGTGGCAATAATAATACGGCATTAAAAACAATATCTTTGCCTTTAACTGGTGATTACACTTATTTAACAAATATCGGAACACTAGGTAAAAATCTTGAAGAAATTAGATTTACAAGTGGTGAAGTATTGCCAGATTACTTCTTCAAGGATCTTAAAACCGATGCTAAGGTAATTCTTCCTGATAATATTAGCTATACTTATAATTCATTTGGATTCCTTACTGCTAATATTTATTTTGAAGAAAATAACTGTAAATACCTTCAATCAATTTCCAATCCTTATAAGTTCCTAATAGGTATTAATACGGATGCTACCGATTTTGAGGTTAATCCTAATACTGGTGTTATTCTTCAAAATGCAATTAGCTTAAAAACAATAAATAGCTTTAAAATTTCTAATTTCGATTTTAGAGTTATTACTGCTCCTTCATCAAACGTAAAGAATCCTGGCTATAAGGACATCTTTAGATACGGAAACAAAAATTTATATGATAATGATGGTGTTCATATTACTAATCTATATTTAAATTTAGCTGAAATAAATGTTAAAATGCCATATCAAAAGGTTGAAAATCTTTATTTAAACCAAGATGTTAGCTTGGAAGGTGCCGATTTTAGTGATTCAACAATAGCTAATATCTATTATGATGGTACATTAACTAATTATTTGGATATTCATTATAATAATAAAAATGAAATAATAGCCACAGGCTCTAATTTATATTATAAAAATAATGATGAATATCTATTATTAGAGGAGCTAATAATTCCTGATACTATTGATTATTTATATTCTTATCAATTTGCCAAAATAACATCAATAAAGAAAGTTATAATCCCTACATCTGTTACAACTATTGAGCCTTATGTTTTCTTAGATTGTAATAATATTAATTATTTTGAATCTCCAAAGCTTTGTACTTACACACCTACTGGTTATAAGGGTGCAATCTACTTCTTTATGGATAATATTACAAATAGTAGTCGTTATAGTATTGATACAGTAAAGGCAGTTGGTACAACGCCATTTGCTAATGAATCATTATATTATTTAAATATAGCTAGTCTATATCTAGCAAACACAATTGAAGGTTTTGCAGATAGACTTGTTAATTACACAACCATTGAGAATATTTATTTTGATGGTTGTGCTAAGGACTGGGTAAAATATAAATTTAATTCTGCAAATTCCCATCCAGCATATTCAACTAATCAGGTAGCTAAGCTATATTTTAAGGATAATGATTCCTATGCTCAGCCAACAAAGCTTGATCTAACAGATATAGATTATGCTATAACAGACTATGCATTCTTAGGTATAACAACTATTACTGAGCTTATAACTACAAAGTATCCTGGTGAGCATTCATTTGATGGAAACACAATAACAAAGCTAGAAATAAATGGTGTTAATTATCTTGATGGCTTTACCCCTATTTTAGATAATGTAGTTGATTTAACACTTAATTTTGTAGCCTTAAATTCAATTATGCCACAAATGCCAAACCTTAAAAATCTATACTTAGTTAATTATGCTAAGGGCTATGGTACAGCTAAATTTTATGAAAATTACCAAACTAATAAAATTGAAAATATTTATTATAAAGGCAATGTCAATGATTGGTTAAAGCTAGAATTTAACAATGAGCTTCAAAATCCAATGATGGTAGCAGATAACTTCTACTTCTATATTGATAATCAATATCAAACAATTACAACCCTAAATATTACTAGCTTAAATCTATCAAGCTATCAATTTAGTGGCTTAAATTCCCTAACAACAATAAATATTAGTGAAGATGTAGATTTAACAAATGCAGGTAAAGCCTTCTATTTAGTAAATAATGTCACAAATATAAGTATGCCATTTAAAAATGCCAATCTATTTAATTTATTCACTAATGAGCTAGATGATACAACTCCAAGCTTTAAGGTAGTAAAAATCATAGGTGATGAAATAAATCGTGGTATTTCAAGTACTGTAGAGAGTCTATATTTAGCAAATACCATTACTACCATTGACGCAAGCTTTAATGAAGCAAATATCTCTAAGCTATATTATGAAGGCACAATTGCTGATTGGTGTAATATTGATTTTGAATCTATTTATTCAAATCCTGCTCTTGGCTCAGAAAAAATATTTATGAATAATGAAGAAATCGATAATATTACTATTCCAGAAGAAATAACATCTATCAAAAATTATCAATTCTACGGCTTTAAGGCTCAAAATGTTTATATTCCAACAAATGTTTTAAGCATTGGCAGAGCCTTTGATGCAAATTATGTAACAACTATTACAATACCTTTTATTGGTCAAAATGCAAATAATGGTAATTTCAATGCTATATTTAGTAATATTGCCGCAAATATAACCACAATTGAGGTTTTAGGTACTACAGCTATTGCAAATCGTGGCTTAATGAATCTTACAAAGCTTGAAAATATTACCTTCCATAATAATATTACAACAATTGGTGAGGAAGCATTTTTAAACTGTGTTCAGTTAAGAAGCCTATCAATACCTTCTGCTGATAGCATTGCAATATTTGCCTTTGGTGGCTGTACAGCTCTTGAAAGCTTAACTCTACCGTTTGCTCCAACATTTGCTAATAATATTAATGGTATCAATTCCTTAAAGGTATTATTTATGAGTTATAGTTATTCTGGTACTCTAGAGGAAGCTATTAAAAATGCTAATGTTCCTGCAACACTTAAGACATTAACGATTAATAGTGGTGAAATACCAGCAAATTATTTTGTCGATTCAGATATTACAACCCTTAACCTAAATGAAGCTACACTTAGCACAAGCTCTCTTGCAGGACTTAATTCATTAATTAATTTAAATGGTGTTAACTCTCAAATGAAGCTATTAAATTATTTTGATGGTAAGACCATTCCAGCAGGTCTATTACATGTTGAATTTAGTAATAATACTAATACAATCTATACTAAATTCTTTGATAAAGCAACCACTATCAAAGAGGTCATAATTCCAGCTAGTATTACAAGTATTAATGCTGATGCCTTCTATAATACAAATATTCAAACAATTTATTATGAAGGTAATATCAACCAGTGGCTAAGCATTAGTTTTAGTAACCAATATTCTAATCCATTAGTAAATTCAAATGCTACATTATTGCTAAAGAATGATGACATCTATAGCGAAATACCATCAAGCATTAATGTTGATTTGGAGGAAATAAAGCCATACACGCTTTATGGCTTACAAGGTCTAACAAATATAGTATTTAGTGAAAGCCTAAAGAAAATCTCTGAAAATAATTTTATTAATTGTGATAATATTATTTATAATCTAGATGAAGATGGTAATAAATATTTAGAAACAAACACTAATGAATATTATGTCTTAATGGAATATGTAGATGTAGCTGCTACTTCAATAACGATTAATTCTAATACAAGAATAATTTATAATGATGCTTTAAAGAATCTTGAAAATGTAGAAATAATAAATGTAGGTAAAAATATCATTCAAATTGGTAAACAGGATATAACCTATAATCAAAATTTATCAAAACGCGAGCTATATTATGAAGGTAGCTTTGATGAATGGCTAAATGTTATGTTTACTTCTATATCTAATTTAGATGATATTTATTTTGAAGGAACAAAAATTAGTGATGTTACATTACCAAATAATCTATCAATCTTCGACCTATCAAAGCTTAACTATTTAAAGCTCGACTCTCTTACAATTCCAAGCTCAATTACAAAATTTGAGGGAACTACAACCATTAATATTACAAATATTTATTATGAAGGTAGCTTGACCTTGTGGACAAATGTTAGTCTTTCTAGTACTCCTGCTGCCAATACTAATAATTTCTATATTGATAATGTCTTAATGGAAAATGAACTTACATTACATGAGGGAATAACTAAAATAAATGAAAATCAATTTAGATATTTCAGTAAAATTACAAGTGTTATATTGCCAAATACTGTTACAGAAATTTCTGATATGGCCTTCGCAAATGATACTAAGCTTACAAACATAACTATTCCAAGCTCAATAAAGAAGCTAGGAGCGTATGTATTTAATAATTGTCCAAAGCTTAACTACACTGAATATGAAAATGGCTATTATCTTGGAAATAGTGAAAATGAATATTTAGTATTAATGGATATTATTGATGATTCAAAATCATTTACCATTAATCCTAATACTAAGGTTATTGCTTATGAAGCCTGCACAAGTATCACATCAATGTTAGATTTAACTATTCCTGATGGTGTTGAATCTATATGTGATTATGCATTTTTTGGTGCTCAAACCTATTTATCAACAGTAATCCTTCCAAATACCATTACCTATATTGGTAAATATGGTTTAGGTTTATCATCTGATACTACAATTTATTATAAGGGTAGCTTAGATGAATTTAATAATATTGAAAAGGAAGAATATTATACAAGAGCAAAAATTTACTATTATAGTGAAGAAGCTCCAAGCAAAGCAGGTAATTATTGGCGTTATGTTAATAACAAGCCTAAAGCTTGGTAGAATGGTGGAATCCTAAATGGATTCCCCTTTTTCTTGTGAATAATAAGTGAAATTTATTACATTATATTTAGATTTTAAAAAAATTATGGTATAATTGATTAAAGATTATTAAGGAGAATGACTATGCGATTTAAAGATTTAAGGCTTCATATTTTTTTATCACTATTTTTAATTATTTTATATGTCTTTTTCTTTATGTTTTATTTAGTAACAACAAATGGTGTTGCCTCTTCTTCAGCAATTTCTCAGGCTGAAACATTTTGGCAAACAAAAACTACTGAGGCAAATACAAATATAGATTATTATTTAAATGCCATAAAAAATAACACAAATACTGATATTAGCTATTTAGAGGAAATTGATACAAATGCTTTTACAGATAAAAGCTATTTAATAGCACCATATAATAGCATAGATATTACATCAACAAATACTGCATCTTATTTATTTATTAAAAACGATGAACGTATTGCTTATGTATCATTAGATAAAATATTTACAACCTATAATGATGATGAAAGCTTCTTTTTATATAACGAAAATGGTGAAATTCTTTATTCAAACAAATTAGAATATAAAACTAAAACCATTGCCGATTATTTTAGCATTGATCCAAGTGAATATAATGGCTACAAGGCAAATCTTGATAAAGGAATAGTCATTTCTAAGGAATATAATAACCTATTCTTTGCTTATCATATTGATAGCTTTGGAAATACCTTAAGCACTGATAAGCTTCATCAGCAATCACTTATTTTCTATAGTGGAGCATTTGTTGTTTTATTATTATCCTTCTTTATCATTTTATTAGGATTTAAAAAGGCATCACGCTTAATTTTAATTGATAAGCATAACTACAATCGTGCTAAATCTATTGTCATTAAAGTAAATAAAAAAGGAAAAATTATCTTTGTTAATAAAGTATTTAAAGCTTTATTCAATTATGAAAGCTTTATTAAAAGCGTCAATGATTTTCAAGCAATTGGAGCTCCTATAATTCAATGTATAAAAAAAGAACAAAGCTTTATCGCTACTATCAATCATAATGGTCAAGATTACTATCTATCACTTGCTTCAATTTATTCTCATGGCTGTTATTACCTAATCGGTTTTGATGATACTAAGCAATATATTAACAATCAATATTTATTACAAATGCTAAGCAAAAACACCTTAACAAATCTTGATAATTCACTATCATTAACAGCTAATTATATGGATATCCTCGATTTAACCAAAACAGAATATGTTTCATTAGCCCTAATAAATATTGTCGGCTTTAGAGAAACAAATAAGGTATTTGGTAGAAGAATTGGCGATCAAATTCTAATTGCCTTTGCTAGATTACTAGAGGATAAATTTAAGGGTATGAAGATTTATCATATGGATGCAGATAGATTTTGTGTAGTTTTCCACCATCGTGATGAAAGAATAGCTCAAGAGCTATGTAACGAATTGATTCTTACCTTAAAAACCCCTCTTCTTGTTCAAAATAACCATATCTTCGTTCGTATAAAAATCGGTATTTATCATATGGATTCACCAGCCACTCTTCCTTTAGAGGATGCAAAAAACAAATTAGACATCTCATTACAAAGAGCTATGAATACCGCAACAAAGGACATAATTGTCTACGACTATGCTATCGAAAATTATGTTAATGAGAGTAATAAAATGGAACGAGACCTACTAGAAGCTATTAATAAGCATGAATTTGAAATGTATTTTCAGCCTCAATATGATATCTTTGCTGAAAGAATTGTTAGCTTTGAGGCTTTAATTAGATGGAACAATCCTCTTTATTCTAGACAATCACCACAAATATTTATTGAGATGGCTGAGCATAACGGTTTTATTCTAGAAATTGGTAAATTTGTAATTGAAGAATCATTTAAAGCCGCTAAAAAGCTTGAACCATATAACTGTCATGTTTCAATTAATGTATCTCCAGCTCAACTATTACAAGCTGGATTTGTTAGTGATATAATTTCAGAATTTAATAAAAATGAGCTTAAGCCAGGTAGCATCGCTATCGAAATTACTGAAACCTTCGTAATGGAAAACTTTGATGTAATGCTTGAAAAGCTTGACAGCCTAAAGCGTCAAGGCTTTAGTATTCACCTAGATGACTTTGGTACTGGCTATTCTTCTTTATTATATTTAAAGGAATTACCAGCAGATGTCTTAAAAATTGATAAGGAATTTACTAATGGAATTGAATCAGATAAATATTCCCTAACAATGGTTGACCATATTTGTAAAATTGGTAATGATTTAGGCCTAGATATAATATGTGAGGGTGTTGAAACAGAAGCTCAAAAGGCCTTATTAAAGAAAATGAATTGTAGAATAATTCAGGGTTGGCTAATTGGTAAAGCAATGCAGCTTGATAAAGCTATTGAATTAATTCATAAGCTTAATATTGATTCACCTAAAACCCCTGAGAAAAAAACAACAAAAAGGAAAGGAAGTAAATAAATATGCTAGCAATAAGTGATAGTACCTATATGTTTTTTACTATTTTGGCAATTATAGTGGCAATTTTGCTGATAGTAGGAATCTTCTTCTTAATCAAACACAATATGAAAAGATATTCTGAGGAATCTAATGTTATTTTGAATGATGCATTGTCAAGAACGCAAATTAAAAGAACAGCAACAAAATATATTAACAAGGTTGGTGTTTACGGAGCTTGCTCCTTCTTATATGTTGACCTTGATGCCTTTAGTGATTTAAATGAATTATTAGGTCGTAAGGCTTGTGATGAAATATTAAAGCAGGTTGCTTTAAAGCTAGTTAGAGTTTTACCATTTAATGCTTCTATATCATTATATAATAATGATGAATTCTTAATCTTCATTAAAGAACAAAATGATAAGGATTATCTAGAGAAAATAGCTAAAAAGGTATGTGAAAGTGTTAATACTGAATATCATGTAACAGCTGCTGCTGATATTAATTTAACATGTAGTGTTGGTTGTGCAACATATCCACTTTGTGGTACAACATTCAATGAATTATTAACAAATCTTGAGCTTGCAACCTATATTTCTAAAAGAGATGGTGGTAATAAATTTACTACCTACTACTCAACATTATCAAGTGAAGAGAAAGAAAATTACGAATTCTATCTTGAAATTAAAAAAGCTATTAAGAATAAGGAATTCGTATTGTACTACCAACCAATGATTAATATTGATAAGAATACAATCTTTGGTGCTGAAGCCCTAATGCGTTGGAACCATCCAACTCAAGGCATTGTTTCACCAGCTAAATTCATTCCTATTTTGGAACAATCAGGAGATATCCGTTGGGTTGGTGAATGGGGTATTGAAATGCTTGTTAAGGAATATTTATCATTATCATCTAAATATCCTGAATTTGATATCAAGCTATCACTAAACCTTTCTACTAAACAGCTATTAGATCAGCATCTATCTCAGCAATTTATTGATATTGTTAAAAAATATGGTGTTGAACCAAACCACTTTATGCTAGAGGTTGGTGAATATACAGCCTATGATAGATTAGGACAGGTTAAAAATAACCTTTTAAAATTAAGAGACTATGGCTTCCTTGTAGCCGTTGACGGATTTGACCTAGATGAAACAGCATTAACAGATATCGAACGTGCACCTATTGATATTATTAAGCTAGATCGCAGCTTCCTTGCTGAAAATACTAAACAAAGCATCAAGGAAAAATTCGTTGCTTTACTAGTTGAATATGCTAAAAATTATGACCATGAATTAATATGTGAGGGAGTAGAAAATCAAGAAATGGTTGACTACATTAAAGCTCACAACATTCACTATGCTCAAGGATACTTCTATTCAAAGCCTATGAGCGTTGATGATTTTGATTCATATATTGCTAATCGTAAATGGCGTGATGTTAATAAGGCTCAATATATGGAAACTAATATTCCAGCTAAGGAGGAAGCTAAGGTTGCTCCTACACCAGTCAAAGAAGCACCACAAGAAAGCTTTGCTACTGCTGAAAAGACAGTCACTCCTACTCCTGCTCCAGAGGTTAAAAAGGATGATACCTTGGATTTCCTTGAGGGTATTGATGATAACCCATTTAAGGATGACGAGGAAGACAAAAATTAAAAAAATAGAGGACACAATGTGTCCTCATATTTATACCATTAATTGAATAATGGTATTTTTTTTATTCTTCCTTTGACTCAGCAGCTTCCTCTACTGGTTCATCTTCATGTTTATCCTTTAATATTAAATTTAAGAAAATTCCTAAAATCATAGCAACTGCTGTTGAAGTGATTTTTACTGTATAAGCTGCAGGAGTTCCACCAAAGCCAAATACAAGACCACCAATACCAGCTACAAGAATAACTGATGCAATCATAATATTCTTAGTAACATTAAAATCAACATGATCCTTTATAAGCATTTTTACACCGCTTGAGGCAATAAAGCCATAAAGAATAAGACTTACACCACCAGTTATACAAGCAGGAATTGTTTCAAGCAAGGTAGTAAGTGGGGCAAACATACCTAAAACAATTGACATAATTGCCGCAAATATTACAACACTAACAGAAGCAATTTTACTTACACCAATAACAGCTACATTTTCACCATATGTTGTATTAGCAGCACCACAAATACAACCAGATACCGCTGTAGCAACACCATCACCAACTAATGTTCTAGTTAAACCAGGCTCTTGACCTAATAAATCACGACCTATGATATTGCTTAAATTTTTATGATCACCAATATGCTCAGCTATTGTAACTAAAGCAACAGGGATAAATAATAAGCAAACACTTCCAAATGTTGAACCATCAAATACTCTATTTTGATTCCAAGCACGTCTAAACATCCAATCAGTAGTAATCCAAGCATCTATACTACCCCAGTCCTTCTTAAATATGCTAAAATCAATTACACGCATAAATTCAAGACCATCAATATAGCTAAATAAAGTTAGAATAACTGCAAATAAATAAGCACTAACCATACCAATAACAAAAGGTATAAGCTTAATTGTTTTCTTGCCATAATGAGCAGCAAGAGCAGTTGTAACACAAGCTACAAGACCAACAAGTACACTTACAAAGGTATAACGCCAATCAATATTGCCAGTAGCATTTTTAATTGCTGCTGTACCACCTGTAACATTGCTTACAGCACTAGTAGCAAGACTTAAACCAATTACCATAATGATTGGTCCAATAACAACAGGAGGTAATAGCTTATTTAACCACGCTGTACTAGTTTTCTTAACAATAAGAGCAATAATAACATAAATGACACCAACAAGTATCATACCAACTATTACAGCAATATAGTTAGGTGTAATAGGCTCAAGCGCATTTTTAACACCGCCTAATGTTAAAGCACTAAACATAGGTGATAAATAAGCAAATGAGCTACTAAGAAATACTGGTGATTTCTTCTTTGTGGCAAAAACATAAATTAATGTTCCAACACCTGCAGCAACAATTGTCGCTCCTAGAGGTAGTCCTGTTAATAAAGGTACTGTAATACAGGCAACAAGCATTGCTAAAACATGCTGAATACCAAATAAAAACCAGTCTCTTTTACGTTTTGGACTTTCTTCTACATCAATAACCATCTTATTTTGTTCCATATTAAATTTTATATTCTCTCTCTTTCTTATATTTCTAAAGAAAAAACTGACTATAAAATAGTCAGTATAAACAACGCAAATAATAAATCCTTTAGTTTCTCTGAACTATTTTAAGGCTTATTTTCTTTATTTTAAATAATAACACAATAAAATACATAATTCAAGAAAAAAAGGAGAAATCTCCTTTATTTCTTTGAATATTTAGATGCAATCTTGTAAAAATCAATTTCATGAATAAAATCATTAACAGCTAGATAGACTTGTTCTTTAGCTTCATTTATTAATGCAAGCTCTGATTCAGGAAATTTTTGCAATACATAATCAACAACAGGAATTACATTACTTCTACCAATTCCTATTTTAATTCTTTTAAAATTTTCACTATGCATATGAAGGGCAATATTCTTTAAGCCATTATGACCACCAGCAGATCCACTATCACGAAGTCTTACACGACCAGGATGAGAATCAAGATCATCAGAAATAACAATTATATCCTCAAGCAAAATCTTATAATAATTGCATACTGCAAGTACTGCCTCACCTGATAAATTCATATAGGTCATAGGCTTCATTAAAATAGCCTTAAAGCCATCAACATTAACACGAGCTAATACACATTTTAAGCTTGTATCTAAAGAAAAGCTAGCATTATATTTAGAAGCAATATAATCTAGGCAAATAAAGCCTGTATTATGTCTTGTACCTTCATATTCCTTAGTAGGATTACCAAGTCCAACAATTAATTTCATTTATAATAATTCTCTTTTACTCTTATCATAGCTATAAGTAAATAAACCAGATAATGGCTCATCACCTAAAATACGTAAGATACCATGACCTAATAGGGTACCAACAGATAAAACCTTAATCTTATCAATTTTCTTTTCTTCAGGAAGAAGAATAGTATTAGTAATCACAACCTCTTTAAGTGCAGAATTCTTAATTCTTTCAATAGCAGGTCCTGATAATACACCATGTGTACAGCAAGCATATACAGCAGTTGCTCCAGCCTTAATTAAAGCTTCAGCACCAATAGTTAGGGTACCAGCAGTATCAACCATATCATCAACAACGATACATACTCTATCCTTAACCTCACCGATAATATTCATAACCTCAGCCTTATTTGGTTCAGGACGACGCTTATCAATAATGGCAATAGGTGCCTCTAATACCTTAGCAAACTCTCTAGCACGTGTAACACCACCATGATCTGGTGAAACAACTGTGACATTTTCTAAATGCTTGTCTAAGAAATAATTAACTAAAATTGGCAATCCCATAAAATTATCGAATGGGATATTAAAGAATCCTTGAATTTGAGCAGCATGAATATCCATACAAATAACTCTATCTGCACCTGCAGTTTGTAATAAATCAGCAACTAATTTAGCAGAAATTGGTTGACGACTCTTAGCCTTACGATCCTGACGGCTATAGCCATAATAAGGAATAACTAAATTAATAGTTTTAGCTGATGCTCTTTTTAAAGCATCACACATAATTAATAATTCCATTAAATTATCATTTACTGGAGCAGATGTTGGTTGAATAACGAAAACATGATGTCCTCTTACTGTTTCATTAATACTAACATTAATTTCTCCATCTGCAAAATGTGAAACCTGACAATCTGCAAGCTGTACACCAATAGCGCTTGCAATTTCTTCTGCTAAAGGACGATTAGATCCTAACGCAAATAATTTTACCTTCTTACCCTCTAAAATAGACATGATAAAAGTGACTCCTTTATTCTTTTAATAATCATTTAAGTATATTATAACAAAATTACTACTTTTTTAAAATACCGCTTTCATTTAAGAAAACGTTTTAATCACAAAATTCAACATTTTAAATACTTTTCTAAAATTTAATATTAGTTTTTATTACCATAAACATTAGATAAGATATAAGTTTTAAAGGTTCTAACATTTTCTATTTTAATATCTACATTACCTAAAATAAATCTTGTTGGTCCGCTTCCACTTTGAAAGCTATCATATCCTAGCTTTGTTATTATTTCTTTACTTTTTAAAAGCTTATCCTCTAATTTTAATGATACATCCTCTAAATCATTAAATATTGCTTCATTAATTAGTGAAAGGTTATTTTCCTTTAAGCCTCTTATAATTTTTAAATAATTATTATCTTTGTTTATACCCAAATATTTATAATTTTTATAAACCTCTTTTGTGCTTAAGCCAAAATCATAAAATAATAGGGTAATAGGTATTGGTTTATAGTTAAGGTCATTTAAAACCTTAACTATTTCACCGCGTCCTTCACATATACTTGGTCTTTGATAAACACAATATGGCATATCAGATCCTAATATACTACTAAGAGTAGCTAGCTCATCTAAAGGTCTATTTAAACCAAATATTTTATTTAAGCCTCTTAGGCAGGCAGATGCATCACTACTTCCACCAGCCATACCAGAGGCAAGAGGAATATTCTTCTTAAGCTTAATTTTGATTCCTTTATCCTTTATATTATATCTTTCAAAAAAGAGCTTAGCAGCCTTATAAACAAAATTATCATTAATATCAACATTAGATTCTAATTCTATACCACTTGGTATTTCTATAAATTCAAGTTCATCATATAAATCAATGGGAACCATTAAGGTTTTAACATTATGAAATCCATCATTTCTTTTGTTACCAACCTCTAAGGTTAAGTTAATTTTTGCATAAGCTCTTTCAATCATGAATAAATTCTCCTTATATAACTACTCGCATTTTGCCATAGGAATCAATTCCTCCAACAACCTTATTGGCACTTTTGGATAATTTTTTAAATTTATCTAAGCTAATAAGATTGGTAATTCTTGTTGTTGCGGCAATATAAGCAACAATCGCCGGATCATAGGCATCAATATTATCTCTATTAACACTTGAAGCAAAATTAGCTCCACTAGCAATTAATGCTTCAAAATTGGAGCCACATGCCCCAGCATAAATAAAAATATCATCTAAAGAAAACTGTTCTCTTACTTTTTTAATTGTTTTAATATAATCAGAGGTATGGGAATAATTATCTAAATCATCTAAGCCCTTGCGATTATAGGAATCATGACCAGTAATTACAATAACGTCAGGTCTTATTTTTAAGACTAAATCATTTATATTATCAGCCATTTCTTCTTCCTTATAACATACACCATAGGCATAAATGTTATTGTCCTTATAAAATTGCAAGCATTTTCTTAAATAGCCAACATCACTATCTAAATGAAGTACCTTACCATTAACCTCTCTTGAATCTCTTTTAATGCTGGAAACAATATTATTATAGTAGCTATATTCTTCATCCTCAGCACGTAATAATATTTCATCATCTATTACCTCTAAATCTTCTAATTTAGCGTCGGCAATAAGTCTAACATATATTCCTGCCAATATAGCAATATCATTTCTTATATCGTATATTCTAAAAATGATATCTTTATTATGAGAAATTCTTACAACACAATCTCCTATTTTCATTATACCACCAAATTATTTTATGAGCCAGTTTTTTCGTTCTCTAGACAAGTATAATATTTACCTAATTTTTCACTAAAAATATAACACAATTAAAAAAATTGTGGTATAATGTAGATGATAAAAACGAAAGGATTTTATAAAATGAAGGAAATTATTATTGAAACAAGTGCTAGACACGTACATGTTACTCAAGAAGTATTAGAAAAGTTATTCGGTGAGGGAGCTCAATTAGAGGTTAAGAAAATGCTATCTCAACCTGGACAATTTGCTTCTAACCAAAAAGTTGAGGTTGTTGGTCCAAAGGGAAGCTTAAAGTGTTCAATTTTAGGACCTTGTCGTGATCATAATCAGGTAGAGGTTTCTTTAACTGAGGCTAGAACTCTAGGTGTTGTTGCTCCAGTAAGAGAATCAGGAGATATTAAGGGCTCTGCTCCTTGTAAGCTAGTTGGTCCAGCTGGTGAGGTTGAGCTTGCTGAGGGTGTTATTGCTGCAAAGCGTCACATTCATATGACTCCAGAGGATGCTAAAGAGTTTGGTGTTGAGAATGGTCAAATCGTAGAGGTTAAGGTTTTAAATGAAACTGGTAGAAACCTAACATTTGGTGATACAGTTGTTCGTGTATCTCCAAAATATGCTTTAGCAATGCATGTTGATACAGATGAAGCTAATGCTGGCTTATTATCTGGAACAGTTACTGGTGTAATTGTTAAGTAATTAAATACACTATAAATAGAAAACAGGCTTACTCATTTTAGAATAAACCTGTTTTTTTCTATTCTTTTTTCTTCTTTATCAATGTAAAAATTACTACTAAAATAAATGAAATAGCATATAAAGTAAATAAGATAATCATATAAATATTGGAATTAGCTTGATTAACTGTTCTTAAAATTAAATATCCTAGATAAATTAAATATAAAATTAAAAGTGTCAAGCCACCCATTTTATTTATCTTACCACTTAATGCAAAAATAAATACAACTAAGGTAGCAGCTAGCATAACAACCATATCAATCCAGATTTGATTACCAACAGTAAGCGGATTTACAGTTGCAGCAATACCAATTACAAATAAAATATTAAATATATTAGATCCAATCACATTACCAAGAGCAATTTCATTTTCACCCTTTTTAGCAGCAACTACTGAAGTAACAAGCTCTGGAAGAGAGGTACCAACAGCTACAATAGTAAGACCAACTAATGATTCTACTAAGTCTTTATTTAAGGAAGCTAAATCACCTATACCATAAGCAATATTCTTTGATCCAAAAACAACAGCTTCTCCACCTAAAACAATTCCAATTGCTCCTAAAATTATATAAAGAATTGACTTTGATGTTTTCATTTCCTTTATTTCTTCTTCAGTATTATTTTCATCTACTAAACCCTTCTTTATTTGCTTTTTAGCATCATAAACTAAATACCAAACATAAAGAATAATGCCAATAACTAAAATAATACCTTCGATTCTTAATATTGCAAAGGTTTTAACACCATCAACATTTAAACCAAATAAAAGTGTAAATATCGTAAATACCACGGATACTAAAATTAAGATAGGATATTCCTTCTTACAAACACTTCTTTTAATAATAATAGGAGTAAATACCGCGCTAAAGCCTAAAACAATTAATAAATTGCAAATGTTTGAGCCTACAATATTACCCATTGCCACATTAGCATTACCACCATTAATTAAGCAGGTAATTGAATCACTAACCGATACAGCAAGCTCAGGACAGCTTGTACCAAAGGCTACAACAGTAAGACCAATAATCATTGGTGAAATTTTCATCTTTCTAGCAATTGATGCCGAACCACCAACAAAAATATCAGAGCACTTTACTAATAAAAAAATACCAATAACTAATAAAACTAGGCATAAAATCCAACTATACCATAAGCTCATATTTAAATCTAAAAACATCTTCTATACTTCCATTTCTAATAATATATCACTAAGTTTTGCAAAATCATCAATACTTAAGGCTTCACTTCTTATTGCCTTATCTAAATTCATTTTATCTAAGGCTAAAAGAGCATTTTCCTTAGGTATATTCATTTGCATTAAATTATTAATTAAGGTTTTTCTTCTTTGAGCAAAAGCTCCTTTAATAAGCTTTAAAAAGAAATCCTCATTCTTAACACTTACTCGTAGCTTATCATATAAATCTAAAACTACAACAGCACTATCAACATTTGGTGATGGAATAAACACCGTTCTTGGTACATCCAAAGCCTTTGTTGCCCTAGCCTTGTAAGCAATAAGAATTGATAAAGCGTTATAATCTTTAACATTAGGCTTACTAGCAATACGCATAGCAACCTCATATTGCATCATCATTGTATATTTTTTTATTCTATTAGTCTCTTCAAGTAGCTTTAAGATAATAGGTGTTGTAATATAATAAGGTAGATTAGCAACTAAATACACAGGCTTATCATCAAAATATGTAGCAATATCTTCATTAACATTAGCTTTTAAAATATCCTTATGAAGAATTTGATAATTATCATATTCTAGATTTTTTTCAAGCAAATCTATCATATCCTGATCTATTTCATAGCACAAAACCTTATTAGCTCTTTGGCAAAGATACTCTGTCAAAGAACCAAGACCTGGACCAATTTCAATAACATTAACATTAGAATTAATCTCTGATACCTCAACAATTCTTTGTAAAATATTTTGGTCAACTAAGAAATTTTGACCAAATTTCTTTTTAGCAAACAATTCATTTTCTTTAAGTATCCTATTAATATTTTGTATACTTCCTATATTTTTCATTATTAATCCTCATGATAAAAAATTCTTGTACTCTTTTTTAATGATGTTTGAATTAAGCCCTTAATAATAGGTGAATATTCCTCCAAAGGCATTGCTTCACCATTTGGTAATAAAATCGTTATTTCATTTATATCTAAGGGAAGAGATGAATTAGTTTCCAAATATGCACTACTTGTAATGGAAATCTCATAATAATAGTAGCGAGAATTTTCTTTATTTTTATATTTTTCTTCAATTTTAAGAAGCTCAGCCTGATCCTGCTCCTTATTAATATCAATATATTTAAAAAGATGTCTATTCATAAAATCGATACTTAATTCCTTTAAAATATGATCAGAAGAATTAGTCAACTGCTTAATAAAACCATTAACATACGCATCATCCAAATTGACATATTCTCTTATGTCAATATCATCACTAATCGCATTTAAAAATGAAGAAACTGAAGCATCAACATTTATACCATTCTCTGTTAAATCTTTAATTCTTTTATAAATACTTTCTAAAATAACCTCATACGCTCTAGCAACAGGATGAAAATAAACCTGCCAATACATATGATATCTACTCATTATATAGGATTCAACAGAATGAACTCCACTAGCTCTTACATATACCTTATTATCCTTAATAAGCATACATCTTAATAATCTTTCCTTGTCGATTACACCATAGGCTGCTCCTGTAAAATAAGCATCTCTTGATAAATAATCCATTCTATCAACATCTAGCTGAGATGATACTAAAGATTCGATAACTGTAAATTTACCCTTATGCAGAATAATTGAGGCAATATCAGAAGCAAGACCTTTATCCTCTTCATTTAAGACCATATTAACCTCACTATATTTTGATAATATTAGTCTAGCCGTCATTTCTTCATGCGATACCTTCATAACTGTTTCAAAGGCATGAGAATATGGTCCATGACCAATATCATGAAGTAAAGCTGAGCATAAAAATAAAATTCTTTCATATTCTGATAAGCTTTCAGCACCACTTACATTTTCTAAAACTAAATTAGCCATTTGATAAGCACCAAGGCTATGAGTAAATCTCGAATGCTCAGCAGTTTGGAACACCATACTAACACCACTTAGCTGGCTAATTCTTCTTAATCTTTGAACCTCTTTAGTATCGATAAGCTTGGCAATAAGCTTATATTCAACCTTTATATATCCATATAGTGGATCCCTAAAAACCTTGCATCTAGGCAATTTTTCAAACATATAATCACATCCTATTTTTGAATTATTTCTAAATAATAAGCCATTAATTTATATGATGCATTATCATATAACTCATCGTCTTCTGTAACAAAGCTTGCCATTCCCTTATTATAGCTACCATCAATAAAGGCCCATAATCTTGGTGATGCATCAGGTGAATTATCATTATCAAAGCCAACACTAGCCTGTAAGGTTTGTACTCTTTTTTCATCACCATTAACATCTAATATTTTAGAACGTAAATAATAAATTTTTTCAATACCAAGCTTCTTTGCATTTTTATCAAAAAAGCCAACATTCATTAAACAATTAATGCATTCCTTTTGACCATAATAAACAAGAAAGCTATCCTTATTATCCAATTTATTATAAAAATCATCTATACTAATTTCTTCATAAACATTATCATAAGCTAAATCATAAGCATCCTTATATTCAGAATAAAAGCTCTTTTTACAACCAGCTAAAGATAATATCAAAATAAAAATTGTCATTAAAAAAATTATCTTTTTATTCACTTTTATATTCCTCACTATCTTATAATCTTATCATATATATAAATTATAGTCAATTAATGTAATAATTTTTACCATAATTTAATATCATTAAATAGAGGTGATTGTATGGCAGTTGTTTCCTATAATGAAAAGGAGGTTGCACTTCTTGCAAGATTAATGCGTGCTGAAGCTGAAGGCGAAGGTCAAAAGGGAATGCTACTAGTAGGCAATGTAGGTATTAATCGTGTAAGGGCAAATTGCCTAGATTTCAAAAAAATAAATACTATAGAAAAAATGGTTTTTCAAAATCCTGGTGGCTTTGAAGCAACTCATAAAGGCTATTTCTATCAAGCGGCAAGGGAAATAGATAAAAAGCTAGCCAAAAGAGTAATAAATGGTGAAAGAGTAGCCCCCGCCACAAAAGCCCTCTGGTTTTATAATCCCAAAGGTGAACCATGTAGAGCTAAATGGTGGGACCAATGGAATTCAGGAAAATATAAAAACCACTGCTTTTACGCTCCCCTAGATAGTGAAAATTGTTATTAATAAGGAGATCATTATGAATTATTATCCGTATCCACCACTTTATGGCTGTATGATGCCACAGCCTTATTATCAAAACGCATCTAATTATCCCGATCAAAGTGTTGACACCAATGAACAAAGCTATATCGAAAACATCCTACGCTTAAATCTTGGTAAAACTGTTTCTGTTTATATGAACTTTGAAAATTCACAATGGGGATCAAAAATATTCAAAGGTAAGCTTGAAGCTGCAGGTAAGGATCATATCATTATAAGTGATCCAACAAACAATATGCGTTACATTCTACTTACTATTTATTTAAATTATGTAACCTTTGATGAGGAAATTAATTATTATTATCCCTACCAGCCAAAGAAAAACGATTAATCCTCCAAACATTTAATAAAAGGACCATTAGGTACAAATCTAATGGTCTTTTACTATACCTAGTTTATAAGTCTATCATCATATTATACCATTGAGATAGCTCTAGATTTATCCTAAAGCTTTCCTTAAAATTAAAAATCCTGTAAGAATTAAAATCTAACAGGACTTTTAACATATTCAATTATTCACTTCTCAAAGCAGCAACCGGATCCTTTTTAGCTGCACTTCTTGCAGGAATCAAACCAGATATTAATGTTAATACTATACTTAAAGCAATCATAATTAAAGCCTCTGTCCAAGGAAGAGATGCTAGAGTATAGATTCCTGATAATGAACCTACAATCAAATTAACAATTCCTGAAAGTAAATAAGTAATTATAATACCGAATAAGCCAGATACAGCACCAATTATAAATGTTTCAGCATTAAATAGATGTGATACGTCACTCTTTCTACCACCAAGAGAACGAATAACACCAATTTCTTTAATACGCTCCATAACAGAAACATAGGTAATAATAGCAATCATTACACATGATACAACAAGTGATAATGATGTAAAGGCAATTAAAGCATAGGTAACAAGATTAATCATACTATTAATCATTGTAATCATTAACGCAATTGCATCAGAATATTTAACATTTGTTCTTTGATCCTTAGTAAGGGTAACACCATTTAATATAATATCAGCATCACTATTCCATTTATCCAAATAATCAGTAACATTATTTTTTGTTTCAAAATTAGTAGGATAAATAGATATACTATTAGCTAAATCATTACCGCCAAGCTCTCTTTTAGTTATTGTATAATAAGATGAAAGTGATGAGCTTGATGAGCCACCCATCATTCCAAGCATAAAAGAATAATCAGGGCTAGTTCCTAAAAAGCCATTGTTATTAGCATGTAAAACATTTTTATTATCGTAATAATCATATTGGTAAACAATTGCTTGACCTGAAAATCTATTAATACCTGTGTTTGTATCATAAATAACACCACCACTAAAGCCAGCAAGATTATTATCATCTAAATATTTAATAATCTCTGATTCCTTAGCGGATGCTAAAGTTTTTTGACTTAAGGCAGCTGTATAATAAAAGCCTGAAGTCATACAGCCATAAGAAATATCAGCCTTAGGCTCCAAAATACCTACTATTTTTAGCTTGGTTTTATTACCACTTATCTTATTTTCATAAGCATTATAGGTAAAAGGGAAATTAGCACTGGCTTCATTTCTTACATAAATACTATTATTAGGATACCAGCTAAACTCCTTATTTAATATTTCATCATAATTAAACTTATCCTTATATAATGATTCATTATAATCGGCGGAATTAGATGCCTTATATGCTAAATTTAAAAATTCTTCTTGAGTATAATAGCCAAGCTGAGCTAAAACTAAATCAGTAATAGCAGAGTTAGAATCTAATACAACCATTATTTCGTCTTCTTTAGTGGCAATATTACCATATAATACATTATATTGAGATTTAATATATTCCTCATTATCTGGAGCTTGAGCAAATAAAGATGCCAAATTTGTAACATAAGAAGCATATTGCTTAAATTCAGTTTCCTTTAAAACCGCTGTATATATTTCCTTTATTGCTGTTAAGGAAAGATTAGTTGTTGAATTATTAACACTAAATGATGTATAAATATTATTAGATATGTTAAAGCCATAATCATAGGTAATACAAGATACATCATCACTATTTATTTGTTTAACATAATCAATATAATCCTTAGTTATATCGTTTTTAACCATCATTTGGCTAGATTTAACTAAAGAGTTGATTAAAGAATTAACATTAACCTTATTAGCCTCTTTAATAAAATTGGCCTTTTGGGATGTAGTCATTGTATTCATAAGTGCTGTATAATCAATTGCTTGCTCAGTAATAGTAATAGGGTTTCCTGATAGCATATCATCTTGCATATTTTTAATATAGCCCTTTACACCAGAAGATACTGCAAGAACCATCGAAATACCAATAATACCAATTGAACCAGCAATACAGGTTAAAATTGTACGAGCCTTTTTAGATAATAAATTCTTAAATGATAGCTTGAAGGCTGTAAAGAAGCTCATTTTTGCTTTTTCAGAGCTATTAGAAATTACATTTTCTTTTACCTCAGCAATTTCATCCTCTTCACTAAAAGGATTAGAATCATCAACAACCTCACCATCCAAAAGCTTAATTATTCTTGTTGAATATTTCATAGCTAGCTCAGGATTATGAGTAACCATTATAACTAGCTTTTCCTTAGATATTTCCTTAATCAAATCCATAATTTGAATAGATGTTTGTGTATCCAAGGCTCCTGTTGGTTCATCAGCTAAAAGAATTTCTGGCTCATTAACAAGAGCACGGGCAATTGCAACTCTTTGACATTGTCCACCAGATAATTGATTAGGCTTCTTATTATATTGGCCCTTTAAGCCTACTCTATCCAAGGCTTCCTTAGCTCTTTTAGTTCTTTCTTCCTTACTAACACCAGCAATGGTTAAGGAAAGCTCAACATTGCCTAAAATTGTTTGATGTGGTATTAAATTATAGCTTTGAAAAATAAAGCCAATTCGGTGATTACGATAGACATCCCAATCATGATTAGAAAATTCCTTAGTTGATTTACCATTTATAAATAAATCACCGGAGCTATATTTATCAAGTCCACCAATTATATTTAAAGTTGTAGTTTTACCACAGCCTGATGGACCTAAAATTGAAACAAATTCACTTTTTCTAAAAGATAGACTAATTCCCTTTAAGGCTTCAACACGTGTGTCAGCAACCTTATAATATTTCTTAATATTTTTAAGTCTTAACATAATCATCCTCCTATTAAATAAAACTATCTAAATTCTATCATAATTAAAAATCTTTTTATATTTTAAAGCGTTTTCAAAAAAATAAAAAGATGACCTAAATCATCTTAATTATTTTGTTTCTTTTCTTTCTTAGCTAAATACATTTTCGCATCAGCCTTTGAAATAATATCCTTGTATTTATTTATACCATCACCAAAATAATAACCATTGCTTGAAGATATGCTTAAATCATAACCACCAAGCTTTTTTATTTTAGCACATGATTTCTCAAGTGCTTTAACATTATTTTTAATTTCTGCATCATTTGTATTAGGATGAATAACTACAAACTCATCGCCACCATAACGAATGCATTTAGCTGGAAATTTAAAATGCTTTAAAAGCTCATTTGCAAATGTTTGAATATATAAATCACCAACGTAATGACCATATTTATCATTTACTGTTTTTAAATTATCTATATCAAAATATAAAACAGCTGTATCATCCTCTACTATTTCCTCATTAATTTCCTTTAAAATTAAACGATTATAACAGCTTGTTAAAATATCTAAATGATATTTTTCCTTTAAATTATCATATTCAATTTTAAATTTATGAGTTGAAAGCTCTGATTCAATTTGTGTTTCCTTAATAATTTGACTATTACGATAAAATTCCTTTAAAGCAAATGTATAATTTAAATATAGGGCATAATATTTATTCATATCAATTTTAACCTCATCGATTAAAAATGAATAAAAGGATAGCTTATCATTTAGACTTTGATTATATTTTAATATTTTATTAACATAATTTACAAGGTCATCATTAGTAACTAAATTCCTAATATATCTGAAAATAGGGATTAAGATTGAACAATATTCATCAATATAAAAATAATTATTATCAAAATTATTTAAGATATTATTCATTCCTTTAAAACGTTATTAGGATTTTCATTTGAAAGCTCAACATCATGATATATTTTATGCATTTTATAACAAAAATTGATGCCATCTCGATGATTAAAATCTGAATTTTCCTTCATAATTTCTTGATATTTTAATAAATATTCTTGATATTTGTCATAATCCTTGGCCTTGGCATAAATATCTAAGGCGTCAATGATAAAGATTAATAGCTCATGAGGCTTATAATCACCAACTTGTCTAATTATATCCATTAGCTTATCAATATAGGTATAAGCATCCTTAATTAAATTTTGATTAAAGAATATTGTTAAAACATAACTAATAGCAGCTAGCCTAAAGGTTAATTCATAGGAATCAGCATCAATTAATAAATTTGCATAATAAAGACATCTATCATATGCTGACATCTCATAATAATAATTCATCTCTAAAAAAAGTAAAGGCTCTTTTTTAATGTTAGTTGCAATAGAATTGTTTAAGTATCTACTAGCAATTAAGTGAATTTTTGTTTGGTTGGCAGCAAACTTATTTAACACAACCAATTTACGATAAAAAACATATACCTCATTTGCTGCTTCATTTTTAGAGGCAGCGTCATTTTCAAAAAATTCAATTAATCTTTTGATATCTATATTATCTAAATTATTTTTCTCAAGTAGCTTTAAGGTTAAATTCAAATCTAGCATAATAAGCTCCTCCATATATGATTATTATATTATATTAATTTAAAAAGTACAATATTTGACAAAAAATATTTTAATTAAAATACAAATAAAAATGCTAACTATAAATAAAAGCTAGCATTTTAAATAATTGTTTTCTTTTTATAATTACCAAATATTCTTTTAACAGGAGATACCACAACAAATACATGTGGATCAATTTTCTTTATAATATCCATAACCTGATGAATTTCATATGATGATACAACCATAAATATATCAAATTTATGATCCTTTGTATAAGCACCCTCAACATTAATTATTGTACAGCCACGATTTAATTCCCTTAAAATTATATCAGTTATTTCTGTTGATTTTTCACTTATAACATTAAGACTAAATAGGCTATAAGCAGTATGAATTTTATCAACTGTTATACTAGTTAAAATAATTCTTACAAAGGTATAAAGAATGATAGCCATATTCTTTTGGATAATTCCACCGCCGATACAACCAATTAAAACATTGGAAATCATCGTAATCATACCAATGCTAACCTTACTATCACGAAGTGTTGCTGCTTGAGCTAAAATATCAATACCACCCGTTGAGGTTCCAAATCTTAAGGCAAATCCACAAGCAAAGCCCGTAACGATAGCACCAATAATTGAGCAAAGCAAATAATCAACATTTGCACCACTATTAACCACAAAATCAACAAATGGAAAAATACCAGACGTTAAAACAGATTGAATAACAATACAAATAATAGAATAGATAGCAAATCTCTTAGATACAAAACGAAAACCAACTAAAACAATAGGAACATTTAAAATAAAAATCAATAGACCAACGCTAAGATCAACATTAAATAAGAGAAAAATCTCCCTAATAAGCTGGGCAAGACCTGTAAGTCCTCCTGCATAAACACCAATAGGCTTTAAGAACCATTCAAAGCCCATAACATAAATAAGAGATGAAATAACTACTATGAATAAAGGAAATACATCATTCTTAACGAGTTTAAAAGCTTTATCTTTCATATAATTAACTAATATGATCTCCTGGATTTAATTTAGAAACATTTAAAAGTTCAAGGTTTTTGTCCTCTTCATCACTTGCGCAAAGAAGCATACCCTGTGACTCAACACCACGAAGAACAACAGGCTTTAAATTTTTAACAACGACAACCTTTTTGCCAATCAAATCATTAGGATTATAGAATTTAGCTATTCCTGAAACAATTTGACGTACCTCAGAGCCAATATCAACCTTAAACACTAAAAGCTTATCAGCCTTAGGATGTTTATTTGCTTCAATAATTTTACCAACAACCATTTCAACCTTATCAAAGTCATCAATTGTTATAAGATTATTTGCTTCCTCTTTCTTTGCATTTTCAGCTTCCTCGCGAGCACGAACGATATCAAGTACATCCTTATTAACATCTAAACGCTTAAATAGCATTATAGCCTCACCAACATTAAATTCCTTAACTACGCCAAATTTAGCATCTGCAAATGATGTAGCCTTAGTATTTAGCATTTGATAAATTTTCTTTGATGTGTCCGGAATAAAAGGCTCAAGCATAATAGCACAAATACGAATTGCTTCTAATAGATGATACATAACATCCATTAGCTCATCCTTTTTAGTCTCATCCTTTGCTAAAGCCCAAGGCATTGTTTCATCAACATATTTGTTGGCTCTTCTTAATACCTTTAATACCTCATCAATAGCATCTGCAACATGATAATCCTTCATTAAATTAATCATCGTATTACATAAATTATTAGTCATTTCCTCTAATGAAGCATCAAATTCTGTTTTTTGTGAGCTTATTACAACCTTAGAATCAAAATATTTTTTAGCCATAGCCATAGTTCTATTTACTAAATTACCTAAGGTATTAGCAAGATCACTATTATTCTTTTCACAAACTAATTCATATGTTAAATTACCATCCTGAGCATAAGGAATTTCATGAAGACAATAATATCTTACTGCATCAACACCAAATAGCTCACAAAGCTCACTTGGATAAATAACATTGCCCTTTGATTTACTCATCTTATTGTGATTCATTAAAATCCAAGGATGAGCAAATACCTGCTTTGGAAGTGGTAAATCCAAAGCCATTAGCATTATAGGCCAATAAATTGTATGGAATCTTAAAATATCCTTACCAATAATATGAACATCAGCAGGCCAATTTTTAACAAATAATGGATCAGATTGTTCATTAAAATGATAGCCAATACCTGTAATATAATTAGCTAGGGCATCTATCCAAACATAAATTACATGCTTAGGATCAAAATCAACAGGAATACCCCATTTATATGATGTTCTAGATACACATAAATCAGGAAGCGGTTTAGCTAAAAAGTTATTAAGCATTTCATTCTTTCTTGATTCAGGTTGAATAAAATCATCATGGGTTTTAATATATTCAACTAATCTATCCTGATAAGGAGTTAGCTTAAAGAAATAGCATTCCTCTTTATTTCTTGTAACCTTAGCACCACAGTCTGGACAGCAACCATCAACTAAATCTTTTTCTGTAAAATAAGATTCACAGTCAACACAATAATATCCCTCATAAAATCCCTTATAAATATCGCCCTTTTCAAATAAATATCTAAATATTTTTTGAACCTCACGCTCATGATAAGGATCAGTTGTTCTTACAAAATGATCATAATCAATATTCATCATTTTATAAACCTCTTTTATTTGATTAGAGATATTATCAACATGCTCCTTAGGTGTTATTCCTAAGCTTTTAGCTTTATTTTCTATTTTTTGGCCATGCTCATCAGTTCCTGTTTGAAAATAAACATCATAGCCTTCCTTCTTCTTAAAACGAACAATTGCATCAGATAAAATTGATTCATACACATTACCAATATGAGGCTTACTTGATGTGTAAGCAATTGCTGTTGTTAAATAAAACTTTTCCTTCATATAATCACGCTCTTTCTAATACACTACATTATACATCTAATTTTTAATTTTTCAAAGTAAATTACTTTATTTTATTCATTAATTCATTAAGCTCATTTAAATATGAAGCACTATAATCAACCTTTACTTCATCATCATCTAAATATAAAATCTTACCATCATATAAATATTCCCTAGTTACATAACCAACCATTTCACCCTTTTTATAGGCTAAAACAGTAGGAACGCTCATTCGATCAATATCCGTATTTTCTGTTTTAATACCAAGAGGATTTTGGTATTTGGTCATTTCAATAAATCTTTTATATAATCCTAGAGTAGTCTTATTAGTACAATTTCTAATATCATACTCATATTCATTTTTAAGTCTTGGATTAAAATTATAAATAATAACATCATTATTAATGGCACTTTTTTGGATAAATGGTAATGAAGCCTGACAATTATTACACCAAGAACCACCAACATAAAGAATAAATGTATCCTTCTTTAGCTTTTTCATTAAGCTTTGATATTCTATAGACACAATATTTTGATCATTTTCTAAATATTGATATTCTAAAGCATAATCAGGATTTTCATATAAGCTTAAAAATTTCTTTTCATCTTTAGATAAAGAACTACAGCCTAAAAGAAAAAAAAGCATCAAACAAATTAAACTAATCTTCTTCATCGCTGCCTCTTTTATAAAGAGCATAAGCCTTATATATATCATTTCTTGACTGATTCATCATTTTTGCAACTTCCTTAATTGCCTCATTAGGCTTATAGCCTAAGGATATAAGCTCATCAATCTTTTCATTAGGATTTAAAATTGTTGTACTCTCTTCCTGATAGCCTTCAATAAGAACAACCATTTCACCCTTAAGATTTGAAGAATTAATAAGCTCATCTAATGTGCCGCAAATATATTCCTCATACTTTTTAGTTAATTCTCTTGCAATAACAGCATTACGATTACCTAAAACATTTCTCATATCTATTAATGATTCAATTATACGATGAGGTGCTTCATAAAAAATAAGGGTAGACTTTAAAAATTTTAAATTATTAAGCTCATTAATTCTTATACTACTCTTAGAATCCAAGAACCCATAAAATGTATATGGCTTAGGAGGAAGACCTGAAGCGACAAGAGCACTAATACCAGCTGAGGCACCAGGAATAGTTGTAACTGCAATGCCTTGATTTCTTGCTTCTCTTGCAATTTTAAAGCCAGGATCAGAAATAACCGGTAAACCAGCATCAGTTATAATCGCAATATTCATACCGCTTAAAAGTTCATTAATAATATCCTTAGTTTTTATTTCCTGATTAAATTCATGATAGCTTTCCAAATGAGTTTTAATTTGATAATGATTTAATAGCACTAAGGAATTGCGTGTATCCTCAGCATATATTTTATCAACATCATTTAAAATATGAATTGCCCGATAGGTAATATCCTCTAGGTTACCTATCGGGGTTGCAACTAAATATAGCGTTGGTGTACCATCAAAGCTCTTTTTTCTAATCATTAGCTCTTAATGACTCTAGCAGCTTTCTCACGCAAATCTCTTTCATCATATACGATTTTAATTAAATCACGGCGTTTTTCATCATTAATTTTAAATGTCTTTTGAATTTTCTCTAAAAATAGCATTTCAGATGTATTATATAAATCATCCTCCATAGAAATTGTAACTAAATTTAGATAAACAATATTTCTTACAACAGGATTAGCATCCTTAAAGAATTCAATTGTTTCATCAATGCTTGCAGTTCTAGTAAAAGAATATTCCTCTTTTACATCTGTAACCTCAGCAAACATTTTATTTAAAATTCTTTTTTCAAATATTGTTGGCTCGCCATCAATATCAACCATATAAATAGCTAAATCCAAGAATTTTAATTTTTCCTTCTTACTTAAATAACTTAAAAACATATTTATTCCTCCTCATAATTATATATTTTTAAAATTTCTTTGGTCCATTTATTATCATCATTATATACATATAAAGGGCTTAAGACCCTAAGTCCACCACTATTTCCTTCTTTAACCGCCTCTATTAAAATATGATTACATTCCTTATTAACCTTAGGGTAAACAAATTGTAATCTCTTAGGCTCAAGCTTATATTTTTTTAGGGTATCAATTATTTCAACTAAACGATCAGGACGATGTACCATAGCAAATCTACCGCCACTCTTTAAAAGAATAGATGCCTCCTTAATAACATCATCCAAGGTAGCCATAACCTCATGACGAGCAATTACCTTTGCATCATTTGGATTTAAACAAGCACTGCCCTTTTTAAAGAAAGGTGGATTGCAGGTAACAAGATCATAACAATCTGTACCTATTTTTTTATATATATCACATAAATTACCTAGTATCAAGGAAATTTGATCTTCCTTATGATTGATTAAAACACTCTTCATTGCTAGCTCATAGGAATATTCTTGAATCTCAACACCAATTATTTTAGCATCGGTTCTAAGTGATAAATAAAGTGGAATAGGAGCATTCCCACTACATAAATCCACAATATTTTTGCATCTTTTCCCAACACTAGCAAATGAGGCAAGTAGCATTGAATCTAAAGAAAAATTAAATATGTCACTATCCTGATATATTTTAAGAAGTGGTCTTCCTAGTAGCTCATTCAAGACCTGTGGCATCTTTTGCTACCTCTTTATTTTTATTACGATCACGTTTTCTTTCTTTGATTTCAAATTCACCAGGCTTTAAAAAGCCAAAGCCATCATTTTCCAAATATTTAACCTTAACTGTTTTATTTAAAACATCTACACTTAATATTTTAGCATCACCATGCTCATCAGTAACAATATCTCCTACCTCAGGAGCATTTTTTCTAAGCTCAGTGTATAATTCATCCTCATAATTAATACAACATAAAAGCTTTCCACAATTACCAGAAATCTTAACTGGGTTTAAGCTTAAATTTTGATTTTTAGCCATCTTAACAGAAACATTGTTGAATTCTGTTATAAAGGTTTGACAGCAAACAATTAAGCCACATGGTCCTATACCACCAAAGGCCTTAGCACCATCACGAGATCCTACCTGTCTTAATTCAATTCTAGTTCGATATATTTCCGCTAAATCCTTAACTAGCTCTCTAAAATCAACTCGACCCTCAGCCTCAAAATAAATAATTAGCTTACTAGAATCTAAGGTATATTCTGCACCTAATATTTTTATTTCCAAATTATTTTTTTTGCTTAATCTCTTAGTATCCTCAATAATTTTTGGCTCCATAGCTTTATTTTGTTCATAATGCTTTATATCCTCATTTGTTGCTTTACGAACAATATCCTTAAGCTCCATATCAGCATCAATACCCTGAAGATTAAAAACATCACCTACAACAAAGCCAAGCTCTAAGCCTCTAATTGTATTAACAACAACCTTATCTCCATCAGCTAAGCGCTCTTTATTATTAACAGAAAAATAATATTTTTTTCCTAAATTTTTAAATTTAACTCTAACAGCCTTCAAGCCTAATCACCTACTAACAATAATACTTAACAACTAACTCATGAAGAATATTTTTAGATATAACATTAAAATTGATTCTTTTTTCAAGCTCAAGCAATAATTCTAGCTTAGTCTTAATTTCTGCAATGCTATATCTTTCTTTGTACACCTCTATTTTATCATGAAGTGGGTAAAATAACAAATCTTCTTTATAAAAATCATGAATCATATCCTCATGAATTATTATTAAAAATCTTAAGAAATAAGATAGATAGCTATCTACTAAAATATTATTTTGATTTAAATAAAATAAAATTGCCCCACAGGAATTCTTAATCTCCATAAATTTATAAACCTGTTCAATTACATTACCTAGCTTTTCATCAGCATTAAGCTTTATAATTTCCTCATAGGAATTAGTTAAATAAGAAAGCATAACCTTTTTTTCAAGAGGAATATCAGTAATTGAAGCAATTAAATTTTTTTTATCAAGGGTTGGAAAATAAATTAAATTACAACGGCTTTGAATAGTAGAAACAACCTTAGTTTTATCCCTTGCGATAAAAATACCATAGGTTTCTTCTTGGTTTTGGGGCTCCTCAATAAATTTTAAAAGACTATTTTGAGCAGCAACACTAGCAGTGTCAATACCATCAACAATATATATTCTAGCACCATTAACTAAGCTAGTACGCGAATATTCCTCCTGAAGATCCGTAATTTGCTCCTTACTTAAAAGCTTTTTATTATCCAAAAGACCAATAATATTAACATTTAAATGCTCACCATTAATTATGTTTTTGCAAACACTACATTCCATACAGCCGCCATTTGGACAATATATCTTGCAGGCAAAATATAATGCCATTTCCTTTTTACCAACACCATCATCACCATATAAAAGATAAGCATGGTTTAAGCGATCATTTTTATAAGAATTATCTATTAACATTTTAATTTGCTTTTGGGCTAAAACCATATCCTTTATATTCAAAAGAATCTACCTACCTTTTTAAATATGCTAAAATCTTATCTAATACATCCTTATATACAGCATCTATACTTCTTTCACCATTAATTTTAATAATTCGTTTAGGATAAAGCTCACATAGCTTTAAATAACCCTCATAAACCTTATGATGAAAATCAAGCTTTTCTAAATCAAGCCTATTTAACTCATTGCGTCTTTCTATTCTTTTTAAACCAACCTCAGGAGTAACATCAATAAAAAACGTTAAATCAGGCAAATGATCCAAAGCAAAATGATTTGCTTGTAATACATTTTCAATACCAAGACCTCTAGCATAGCCCTGATAAGCAAGTGAGCTATCTAAATATCTATCACATATAACAATTTTACCCTCATTTAAAGCAGGAATTACTCTTTCTGATAAATGCTGCATACGGCTAGCAGCATATAATAATGCCTCAGTTTCCTTAGTCATTTTCGTATTTTCCTTTTTAAGGATAATATCTCTTATTTGCTCAGCAATATCAATTCCACCTGGTTCTCTTGTAGAAACAACACTATACCCAAGTTCCTCTAAAGAAGCTACAATCTTTCTTATTATTGTAGTTTTTCCACTACCCTCTCCACCTTCAAAAGTAATAAAAGCACCCATTATAATCAACTCCATAAAATATAGATATATTTTAGCATATTTTATATTTATTATAAATAAGAAAAAGCCAAATTCAAAAAAAGAATTTGACTTAATTTCATTAATTAATAATTATTGTTGGTAAATATGGTCCACTTTGAACTCCATATTTATTAATACTTTTTGGTAGATGAACCTCGCCACCTTGCTTCTCATCATATAAGCTAAAAGCATTATCACAAATCTCATCAATAGATCCTTCAATATTAATATTTAAATCGCCATAATTACTACAAAATATATAAGGATTAATTTTATCAACACCATTTAAAAAATTTATAGTATTACTAATTCCAATAGCAAAGCTTTCAATTTCTTCAATTCTTTGTTCAAATTTATATTCTTTATTTGAAAGACAGGTAATCGCGAAGGATGCAATTTTTGTTACATTTTCGATTGTTTTTTGATTTGAATCATCTCTTAAATAATATAATGTCTTCAAATCACTTGAAAGGAGTGAGCCATCTACTAATGTATATCTACTATTCTTCTTTGAAAGAGTAATATTTATAGAAAACAAATTACTAAAATAATTAATTTGCGAAAGAATAAAATTAATTTCTTCCTCATCAGGAGATAAAAGCTCTAAATTATCACCAATATATAATCTTTCCATAATGTTAACGTTCAAAAGATTTAATGAATGAGCTTGCTTTAGATTATTATTAAGCATAAAATAGCCAATATTATAGCTACCATATCCTAAATATTCTAAATTAGGAAAATTATGAAAATAAACAAACTTAAAACCATCATTTTCAATAAATCTATTCTCTAAACGTAAAATATTTTCATTACCATAAATATTACGTACGAATGATTCTTCATCAAAAGCCCCAGATTTTACACCTACAACCTTATAATTTTTATATGTTGATGGTAAATAAACAGTATTTGAATTACCTTTATATTTGGAAATATAGGCTTCATTATTTTCAATTTCAAAATCAAAATAATCATCTAAATTAACATTAGATTTATATTCACAAAGTGGATAATAGCTATCTTTATAAAAGAAATGCTTCTTCACACCATTATTTGTATCCTCTATGTAGGTAACAAATTTTAAATCCGAATTTGAAGGCTTATATCTCTTTAATTTTGTATTCATATCCAATGCAAAATAACCAATTACAACACCAATTATCAATAATATTATCAATATTGGTAATAAAATCTTCAAATATGATTTTTTTAAATCATTTTCCATAAAATAACACTCCTTTAATTTCTATTTATACTAAGATTATAGTAATAATCATTGCCAGAATAAGATGTAAAGCAAACATCAAATGTCATTAAACCAATAAAACTATTTTTTTTTCATTTTAAAGCATTTTCCTTTTTATAATTTTTATCAAAAAAAATTACTTTTGTTTTATAGCAAGATTATATATTTATTGTGGTGATGCTAGTCTTGGTTCTGCATCAATCAGAGCTTTTATTGATTGAGTAACAATAAAAATAATTTGACTTAATTTAATTATTTAGTAATAACGTTTGCTAAATAATCTCCTTCTTGACTACCATATGATGTAACATTACCATTAATATTAATGGTTACTTTAAAATCATCAAATAATGTAAATGCATTATTTTCTATTTCGTTTATATTACCATTAAAAGTTATTTTTGTTCCGTTTATATGACTATTTCCAAAAACATATGAACTTATTTTGTTAATATTTCCATTAAATTCTACATAGCAATTTGGTACAAATGCAAACATAGCTATTTCATCAATATCATTATTAATAGATATTGATACTCTATTATTAACTACAAAAGCAAATGATGCAATTTTATTTATCGGATAATTATTCAATTCATATTCATTAATAAATCTATAACATCTATAAAGTATTGTTTTATCCTTTGAATATAAACAGCCATTTTCAGTTACATAATAATTGTTTTTCTTTGATACTCTAAAAGTTGTATGACTTGGAGTTAATATTGCTTTTTCAAATAACATCTTATAATATTCTACATCAATTGCTGTGGGATAAATAAACTTTAGGTTATTGCCTATATACATATCATATAATTCAATTGTATTAAAGGCATGAACACTCTCCAAGTTATCATTAAATCTTGTACCATCTCCTAACTGAAATGATCCAATTCCAATATATTTCAAATTATTAAAGTTATGTAAAATCAAATCTATTAAATAATTACCTTTGCTTTCTAAGAAATGATCATCTAAACTTACAATATTTTTTGTTCCATAAATCTTAAATGTATATGCTATGTAATTATGAGTATCGATATTAAACGCATTTTCTAAAACTTTAGTTACTTTATATGTTTTTCCATTATGATTATAAACCTCTGGTAAATATATAGAAGACTCTTCGACTTTACATTTTGAAATATAAGCTTCGTCACCATTAATTTCAAAATCAAAATAATCCTCTAAATTAGCTTTTGATTTATATTTACAAATTGGATAATATTCACTACTGTAAAAGAAATGTTTTTTCGTACCATTATCTAAATCTTCACCATATTTAACAAATTCTAAATCTAAATTTTCAGGTTTATAACGCTTAAGTTTTTCAGGCATCTTAAATCCAAACCAAGCAATAACGAATGATAAAAAAACAAGTACAATTGTTACTGGTAACAAAATTTTTTTATATGATTTTCTTAGTTCATCTTCCATGACTAATCCTCCATATTTCTTGAAAAATCAAATGTATAATTAAAATCTTTTCCTGAAATGCTCGTAAACATAATATCAAATTGCAATATATAGCCTAGTGTGCCTTCAACTAATCTATTAATTCCATTAGTTTTTATATTCAAAATCATCGTATCGGCAATTGAATTTTCCAGTTCATTTTGAAACGGAAAATATGGAATTACGTGTGTTTCCATAGTAGAATATTTAATATTAGTATTCATCAGAGTGCCATTACTCGAAGTAATTTTAACACATTTTGTTTTAGATGGTAATTTGTTTAAAACTTTCTTTTCATCACTTTCAGACATATTTAATCTATACATTATTTTATCAGCATAAATTATAGTTTCATATAAAGTACCTAATATTGAAGAAGTTGCTCCTATTACACCAGTAATTGTATCTTCAAGAATTTCTTTTTCAATATTACTTATTAGCATTTTGTCTGTTGTATTTTCAACAGAAGAAAAATTACCAACAACAATATCTGATGAAATTGAAGAAAAAACAATTGATTTAAAATTACTTAAAGAAATATCACTTGTGAGTTGATTTAAAGCCAATAAATTCAAATCATATACATAATCATATTTATAGTTCATCAAGACTACAATACTATTAGAACTATTCCTTCCAGAAAAATCTTCACAAATAGCAAACTTCATATAATTTACTATAGCATCAGTTATATATGTTTCTCCATCACCATCATCTCCATATAGATAATCAATTGTTGCATATCTATAGAATTCAACATGCATAGCCCCTGATGCTGATTCTGTTAAATTATTACAATATATTGCAGATTCAGCATTAATACCAGCATATATTTTATTATAATCACTTATTTTAAAATAATCTGTATTTTGCGTCATTTTATCAAAAATGATTGTTTCCAAAACATTTTCTTCAATATTACTTTTTTCATGAACTGTTGTGAAAACTGAAAGATCATCAACCGGGAAAAGCAATTCAAAAGGCGTATTCTCACCAACTGTTTTTGTGTTATCAATAAATGTTATTTGCTTATATGAAATTTTAAAATACTTACCATTGTTTTTTAATTTCGCGCAAATATAATATTGATGTTCCCCCTCATATCCTGCTTTTCTTTCTGCATTTTTATCATTTTGAAATAAACTTACTTCGCTATAATTATCATACATTTTATATTTTTTTTTGCATTTTCCTGTATAAACTAAATTATCTACTACAATATATTCATATATTTCAATACTCTCTATACTACTATAATCCCAAGATAATCTATAAAGCCCAGTTTTTGATGGATAAAACTTTAAAAACATAATTCCTGTATTTGAATAAATCTTCTTGTCGATGCCTTCATATATTGTTGTTGCATTTGCTTCAGAATTATTTTCTTGATTTCGGATACTATTTTGTCTTTCTAATGAAACAGTTATACAATAATTAGATTGTGTGTTATTTCTAGAACTAAATTTTATAACATAACTTCCTATTTCTAAATTTGAGTAATTCATAACAGTTGATGAATTACCAACATAAACATATTTTGTTCCTTGTGATGTTTCTTGAACACTATATAAGCTAATATAATATTTAAAAAAATCCGGCACATCAACACTTACACTAAAATATTTGTTTTTATATGAATTTGTAAAATAAAAACAATCTATATCAGCATTACCATTAGAATGACTTACAATTGACAAATATTTAACAAACTTGCATTTGTTATTCGAATCATATGATAAATATGAATTGATATTTGTTGCAGTTGCTAGTGTATCATTCATTTCAAACACATCATCATTATCTTCTCCACCTAAACCAGGATCAATAATAATTGCTCCACATGTTGAAATTCCATCTTCTTTTTCTTCAACATAATCATCGCTTAAAGCCTCACCTGTATACTCATCAAATGATAAGTCTTCAGTTTTGGCAGCTGCACTAATACCTAAAAATAGCATTAGTGACATAAAAATAATAAAACTAATTTTTTTCACTTTTGTACTACCTTTTCCTTTCTATTTTTCATCAAAAATTTTACTTTTGATTATCAATGAAATTATACAAAATATTTAAAAAAATGTCAAATTATGTGAAAAATGAAAAACTGGAGATTTGACACTTTCATGGTACTATGTAAGCGCTAACCTCCAGTTTCAAACTGTATATTTGCCATTTTTAGAGGCAAAGATTATTTTTTTTCCAATGCCTAAATTACAGGTGTCTTTTTATCATTTCTGGTATTTTTTTACATTCCGCAATTGATATAGATGATAGTGTTACTCTTATAACATTTTCCAAAGGAATTACATATAAATCCTCTTTCACAAGAGCGTTATAAACCTCCATTGGCTTATCACAAGGAATAGAAATAAAGAACCCTGAATCAAATGGTAAGGTCTTCAAATTAACCTTTGCTGCTTCCTCTTTAAAAACATTAGCTCTTGTAGTAAGAATGTCTCTAATATAATCTAGCTCACTTTTAAATTTTTCTTCATATTCCTTATTAGTAAAAATTTTAGTTATTATATTCATACCAAGTATGGATGATGATCCCCATTTAGCTCTTGAAGAAAACTTATTTGCTCTAGCAAATTCAATAATATTTTCTTCACTTTTTGATAGTCCGATTTGAGCACCAATTCTAAGTCCATATAATCCTAAGGTTTTAGAACCACTGAATGCTAAAATAGCAATTACACTTTCATTTAAATTTTCAAATAAACGAATATTATCTCTTGAAGCCTGTAAGCCTCTTCGATCATAATCGATATAGGCCATATCATATAATAAAACAAAAGGTGTGCCATCTCTTGATAACATATTAATTTCACTTATTAAGCCTATCCACTCCTCATAGCTCATAGTATAGCCAGTAGGATTATGACAAGGATCATTAATTATTAGAACAATTCTTCCTTGAGATTTTTTTAATTCAAGCATTTTAAGTCTTAAATTATCTAAATTAAAATTTCCTTCTTCATTAAATAATGTATAGGTATCGTATGATTCAAAGCTTTCATAAGCAAACTGCTTATAATTACTCCACATATAATTTGGTAATAAGACCTTATCACCAGGGTTTAAATAATTAGCCAAGGTATTACCAATAGCGCCACTACCACCTGGAGTAGCCATTACAGCACAATGCATATTTGCTAAAATTTCAGCCTCGTAATCCTGAAAAACCCAGTGCTTTAAAGCATCGTGATATTCCTTACTACCTGGTGTTGAGGCATAAGCAAATTTCTCATCATTATTTAAAGAGGCAATTACCTTATTTACACTATCAAATGTATAAAGGCTACCATCCTCATCATATAGCATTCCAATTGTTGTGTTTATTACCTTAGGATTTTTTTTCTTTGCGGCCTTAGCCTCCATTCCTAAAGTAATGATATTACTTTTATCTTCCTTATTTACTGCATGCTTAGCTAAAATACTCATTTTAACTCCTCCTTATATTCCACTATTAAATGATATAATAAATATCAAAATATTTCAATCAAATAAAGAATTTTCCTTGAAGATTTAATTTAATTCATTATAATATAATTATGAAGGAAGGACGATATTATGAGTTGTGTATTTTGTATGATAAGAGATGGTGCAATCCCAAGCACTAAAATTTACGAGGATGATGATGTTTTAGCAATACTTGATATATCTCAAGCAACCCTAGGTCACACCCTAGTATTTCCTAAAATTCACAGTACTAATATATTATCAATAAGTGAATATCAATTTAATAAGGTAATGGCAAAGGTTCATATGCTTGCTAGCAAAATAGTTGAAGCCACTAATGCACTTGGCGTGAATATTTTAAATAATTGCAATGAAGCTGCTGGTCAAAGTGTTATGCATTTTCATGTTCATATAATTCCAAGATATAAGGATGATGATGTAGAAATTAAATTTCATGAGCATCAATATGATTTAAAAGAGATAGCTCTTAAAATCAAAGAAAAGCTACGTTAATTTGCTATGCTTTGCATAGCTTTTTTTATGGGGTATCAAAATGAAAAAAATATATTATGTTTTACTTACAATTTTAATTGCCTTAACCCTAGTTGGTTGTAGAAAGGATAATAATAAAGCTAAGGTAGAATTTACTGGAGAAAATGTTAAGGTTGGTCAAAGCTTTACTATTTTAGGGGAAACTAAAAGACAAGAGGCTATAATAGCTGATGAGGGTAATAGATATCCAACCTATGGAACAAGCCTTGAAAATATTACTGATGAGGAAAAAACTAATTTAATTAATGAGGCTAATTATTTAAAAAGCAGCAGCTCTACCTATGACAAAATGGATGAGGATGGTAATCTTTATTTAAATGATGAGCTATTAGATAGAAAGCTTTATAAGCATACAACCGCTTTAAATAATTATTATGGTACACCAGATGATAATGAAGCAGGCGTAATCAAAAAAATTGATATAAATGCTACTAGACGTGGTAATTATATAACTGGTCTTTATGCTCCTGCTGGTGAGGTAATTAAAATAGAGCTTAGCGATGAGGATTTAATTAAAACCGGTGGTGTTAAAATTGAAATTGGCCAGTATTCACAGAATAATCAATTAAATAATATTTGGGCTAAAAGAGATGATTTTTCAAGAATGCCACTTATGGGTAATGAAATGGAAATAACCACTAAGATAGGGTATGCAGGAAGCTTTTTAGGCGGTCCAATTTATGTAACACCAAATAATCAGTGTGAATTTAGTATTACAATTTCTAATGCTTTAGAATATTGTCATTTTATCTATGGCCTAACTACTAAGGAAGAATTTGAAAGATTAAAAAACACTAGCTCACCATATTTTGATTTAGAGGTGTGGGATAGTTCAGTAAGACATTCCGGACCTAAAAAATATGTCAATTTAGATTACGATAACTTAATGAAAATATCTAAGCTTTGGCTTAGTATTTCTAATATAAGTAAGCAAATTCCCTCTGGCTCAGCTAAGGATATTGGGGTAACATTCATTTATGATCCATTTGTTGCCGCAGGAAGTGCAGTAGCATTTGTAGGTAGAAATTGGTGTAATCTTCCACCAAGCTGGATGAGTGAATCATTAGATTATGAAAAATTTACTACCAGTGGCAGCTGGGGTGCAATTCATGAATATAATCACCATTTTCAACGCTATGGCTTTAATCCTGGGGATGAGGTAACAAATAATGCCTTAAACCTACTATCTTACATAAATTATACTAATATAAGCGCAAATAGACCAAATCTTGTTAGTTGGAATCGCTATTTAGATCCTAAAACCTCACTTACTGAAACCCTAAATCAGGCCAGTAAAAATGAAACATCCTCTAGCCTTAACACCTATGCTGATATAATTCATACCTTTGGTGTTGATACCTTTATTAAGGCTGCCAAGGCCAAAAATGGTGCTGGTGGTGCTGATAATTGGTATGAAGCCTTATGTGAGGCTACAGGATATAATATGGAATATTACTTCTCTTTAATTAATCAAAATGTTTCTGATGAGTTAAAGGCCAAATATAATGGCTTACCACTATATATTCCTATTGCCCTAAAGGAACAAACAGGAAGAGTAATTAATAAAAATAATATAATAACCGTTAATCCCTATCCAATAAAAGCAAACGCCGATTATACAATTGATTTAGATGAAAATCTAGTTCTTCCAAGTGGCTTTAGCTATAAAATAAATAAGGTTTCAAAGCCAGCAAATGGTAAAATTAAAACAAATGATAATGTAATAACCTACACTCCTAATAAGACTAATTCCTCTGGTCAAATAAATTTAGAGCTAACTATTACTAATAAAGAAATCAAATATAATAATAAACAAACTATTATTTTTGAGCTTCAGCCTAAATATATGGGCATTGATGCCACTAGATATAGCTATGATAAAGCTTTGTATACTAGTATTGATGATGCTATCGAAAATAATTTTACCGGCTACACAACCTCTTTAAATGAGCAAATTAATAAGCATTTTGTTAATGGTATTAAAAATAATGAAATATATATTTATCATGGTAAGATATATATGCCAAATGATGGTGAATATAAAATAGGAGTTAGAACCTCAAAGCGTAGTAACACCCTATTAGAGCTCGGTTTAAATACAAGTACCTATACTGATAAAATTAATTCCTTAAGAACAAATCCTGTTGATGTTAATAATGATTACCTTACCTATAGTGTCAAAAAGGGTGATTATATTTATTTTAAAATGATAATTCAATCATTTGATTCTGACGGCTTTGCAGAGCTTTATGGTGGCTATAATGAGCTAAAGACTATTGATAATAGTTACTTATATAATGATTTAGACTATAAGCCTACAAGCTTTGAATTTAATGATGCTTATCCTAAGGAATATCTAAGTAATAGCTATGCCATCCCTTTAGCAAATCAAAAAATCATCAGCTACACAAACTCATATAAGGAATGGGACGATAATTATAAAATTGAAAATATCATAGATGGTAATCAAAATACTAGCTACCATAGTATTAAGGGTAAGCTTATTACATCCGAGCCATTTGAATTAACAATTGATCTTGGTAAAAGCTATCTAGTTAATACTTTAAATATAACTACCTATAATGGTAATGAAACCCACAGTCCTAAAAAGCTAAAGCTATATGGTGGTGAAGACTTAAATAATCTAGGACTAATAAATGAATATCAAGATTTAACTCCTACTAATAGATTAATTGCTTTAAGCATTAAGGAGACCAAGCTACGCTATTATAAAATAGTAATTGAAGAAACCGTAACTAATAGATATGTTGCCCTATCAGAAATAAACATGGCCTTAAATACAAATGGTAAGCTTGTTAATCCTAGTATGGCTAGCTATTATGTAACAAAAAATCAAAGCTTTAGTAAGGATTATGAGCTTTCAACCTTTGGCTTTATTATAAAAGGTAATGGTAGTATTGTTCTAAACACTACTAATAAAGCCTTTGGTATAATAACTAAAAATCAAAGCTCCAAAATAAAAATAACAATTGATGGGAAATCCGAAATTGTTGAATTTAACAATATTTATTATTTAGAATTTAACGATAATAAAAAAATAGAAATCGAAATACTAGATAATGATCTATTAATTGATTCCTTTATATTATAAAAAAGTCCAGTTCATCGAACTGGATTTTATCATTTATAAAACTTCATAAATTGATTAGCATTACAATTTCTAGCTTCTAATTCTTCAAATGTATAAAAGCCTTTTTTACATACCACACAATTATTATTAGTATTAAAGGCATCCTCCATTACCATCATTAAATTACCATTTTTAAAATATGAATAGCTTTTCTTCATTGGTATACAAATTAAAAATGTTAATAAAGCTATAGCCATAAATAGATAATTAATAATCTTATTATCTTTAGCCTCAATCACAAAATAAAACATCGAATAACAAAAATAAGCAGGTATAAAATGCCATATTTCATTTATTCCCCCAAGAATAACTATATTTTTATGTAAAATCACAGAGCCAATAAGCATTACAATAAAACCAACACTTAATAATGAGTAACCAAATATTAATGCTATTTTTAGATAATTATGCGTAGTAAATGATTTAGTAAGCTTAAAGATAAAATAAAACATTAATCCAAATTGAAAAATCAAATGAGCTTTTGTTAAAATAAGCATTGAAGATGCAAGTATTATAATATTATAAATTCTTTTCTCTTTATTAAAGATAACCTCAAATAAAATTAATAGAAATGAAATTCCAAAATAAACAAAGCTACTAACTGGTGTATAGATAAGCATTGATAATACATACAATAATATTGAAACCATTGTTAATAATAAATAAATAATTTTTTTCATAATTTCCTCCTGTTTTTTTAATATTATAATTATTTTTAACTTGATTGTCAACATTTTTTAAAAATTATATATTATTTTATATAAATTAACAAAAAAGGCCAACTGTAATTTTATTTTTACAATTGACCTTATTTTTATTCTTCGTATTTTTTATTTGCACGCATTGCGTTTAAAATAGCTATAACCGCAACACCTACATCACCAAATACCGCAAACCACATATTAGTAATACCAAGTGCTGATAAGATTAAAATTATTACCTTAACTACTAAAGCAAAGATAATATTTTCATAAACTATCGTCATTGTTCTTTTAGCTATTTTCTTAGCAGTACCAATACTCTTTAAATCATCATGCATTAAAACAATATCAGAAGCTTCAATTGCCGCATCTGAACCAACTCCACCCATTGCAATACCAATATCTGATTTCATTAAAACTGGAGCATCATTAATTCCATCACCAACAAAGCACAAAACATCTTGATTCTTCTTTTCCTTTAATAGCTTATCAACCTCTTCTACCTTATTTTGAGGAAGAAGGGAAGCCTTATAGCCCTTAAGACCAATTTCCTTGGCTACACTAGAAGCAATTCTTTCATTATCACCAGTAAGCATAATTGTCTTAGAATTAATGAAATTTAAATAACTAATAGTATCCTTAGCATCATCTTTAATTTCATCAGCGATAACAATATATCCTAAGAAGGTATTATCTAGGGCAACATAAACAACTGAACCAATTTTATCTGTCTTCTCATATTTAATAGAATAAGCCTCCATAAGCTTTTCATTTCCACATAAGATTTCATGCTCACCACTTGCCTTAATACCTTTGCCGGAAATATCCTCAATTGTATAATTATCCTTAATTTCTAAGCCATAAGCTTTCTTAATAGATGTAGCAATAGGGTGATTACTCATCTGCTCAGCAATAGCCGCATAATGAAGAATTTCATCCTTTTTATCATTTGGAACTATTTCCTTAACTACAAAATTACCCTTAGTTAAAGTTCCAGTTTTATCAAAAACAAAGATATTAGCATTATTAAATCTTTCAAGATAAATTGAACCCTTTATTAATATACCGTTGCTTGAGGCACCACCAATTCCTGCAAAGAAAGAAAGAGGAACAGAGATAACAAGAGCACATGGACAAGAAACAACTAAAAAGCTTAAAGCACGATAAATCCAAGATGACCAAGTTGACCAATCGCCCTTAGCTAAGCCAATAATTAAAGGTGGTAAAACAGCTAAAGCTAATGCTAAAAATACAACAATAGGTGTATAATACTTAGAAAATTTAGTTATAAAATTTTCAGATTTTGATTTTTCAGATGAGGCATTTTCAACTAAATCTAAAATTTTAGAAACTGTTGAATTAGAAAATTCCTTGCTAACCCTAACCTCAATAGTACCAGTTAAATTAACGCTACCAGATAAAATATTATCACCAGCCTTAACATCAACAGGAAGTGATTCACCAGTCAATGCTTTAGTATCTAGGCTTGTAGATCCACTTATTATTTCACCATCAAGAGCTACCTTCTCTCCAGGCTTTACTAAAATAATATCGCCTACCTTACATTCACTAGGATCTACCTCTACATAGGTGTTATCCTCTTGACGTAAATTTGCATAATCTGGTCTAATATCCATAAGGCTAGAAATAGATTTACGTGATTTACCAACAGCATAGCTTTGGAACCATTCACCAACCTGATAGAATAATAATACCGCACAAGCTTCATCAAATCCTTCAGGCTCATGCTTTACAATTCCTGTATATAAGCCTAAGCCAAAGGCACCAAATGTCGCAACAACCATCAAGAAATTTTCATCAAATATTTGACCGTTCTTGATATTAACAAAGGCCTTTTTAATAACATCATGACCAATATAGACATATATTATAAAATATAAGCCAAATGCTAAAAGCCAACCAAAGCTTTCACTAGGAATTAAAGATGCTATACCATTTGGAAAGTCACCTACATGTTCTAAAATTAAATCTAATACCTTAACGATTATAAAAGCTACTAAGGCAATAATAATTCTTTTTAAATTCTTCTTTTGCTTCTTT
>CALCWU010000139.1 GCA_937905855.1 uncultured Mollicutes bacterium | reverse complement strand
TCAAGTAATCTAAATGCTATATAATGATTACTATATTGTTCAAAATATCTTAAAATACCACGTAGGGCTCCACAACCAATTGCAAGACCAATTATTAAGCCATAGCTCATATTAATTGTTTCACCTAAAGCCTTAGCAATACCAACAGAGGCAAAAACTGTAACGCCCATAGCGCATAAATTACCTATGCAGCCATTTATAACTGCAAGAAGCATTATATAAGCTAGACTTCCAAGTAATACGATAAGGCTAGCCATTATTTTAGCGCCACTTCTTCTTGATTTAATCTTCTTACTCATGTTCTACCTCCATATATCCAAGCTCTAATTCATGCTGGGTATTATATAAATTAGCATAGCCCTTTTTATTTTCAATTAACTTTTTGTGGCTACCACTTTCTAAAATTACGCCATCCTCCATATAATAAATATTATCAGCATCAATTACATTTTGTAATCTATGAGAAATAACAATAACATTTTTACTTAATGAAAGCTTCTTTATGTTTTCCATAATAATAGCTTCACTATCAATATCTATATTACTAGTTGCCTCATCAAAAACATAAATATCTTTTTTAGCAACTATAGCAATTGCTAAAGCAAGTCTTTGGCGTTCACCACCAGATATATTACTTGCTCCCTCAGCAATAACCTTTTCAAGTCCCCCATTTTGAACTATAAAGCTCTTTAAATTAACCATTTCTAATGCTTCATAAATTTCTTCATCAGTTACAGCATTTTTTGCAAGCTTAAAATTATCCCTTACACTTTCATTAAAAATATAAGTATTATAGCTTACAACAGCTAAATGCTCATACCAGCCTTTACGCTCTAAATTATATAAAGGTTTATCACCTACTAATATATTGCCATCGTGAGGTCTTAGAGCACCTATAAGCATATTAACTACTGTTGATTTTCCACAACCACTTTTACCAACAATTGCTGTTAAGCTATTGTTTTTAAATTCCATATTGATATTCTTTAAAACATCTCTTTTGCCATCATAGCTAAAATAAACATTATTAAGCTTAATATTTAAATCATCAAGCTTATCATTTCCCCAGGTTGGATTTGGCATATTAAGTATTGAATTAATTTTTCTTCCAGCACTTGCACCATTCATAGCAACATGAAAGGCTGAACCAAAGGCACGAAGTGGTAAGAAAAAATCAACCGCTACAAGAGATAAGAATAAGCCATAAATTGGCATTAAACTACCATTTTTAACACTTAGTAGGGTAACAGCAACACCAACCCCTGCTCCACCATAAGCAACTAAATCCATAATTGTTGTACTAGCAAGCTGCATAACTAAAACCTTCATTGTAATCTTTCTAAATTCCTCAGCACTAGCATTAATTTTTTTATGCTGCATTGCATCAGCATCAAAAATCTTTAATTCCTTTAAGCCTAAAACACTATCTAAGAATGTATCACCCATTGATATATATTTGCCCCAATATTTAGCAAATATTTTTTTAGCATATTTACTAACAGCTACAATAGATATAGGAATAAGTGGTACACAGCATATTAAAACAAGTGCTGTTTTATAATTAATCCAAACACAAATTAAAAACAAAATAACTGGGGCTAGCATTGCAAAGAAAAATTGAGGTATATATGATGAAAAATATAAATCAAGCTGTTCAACTCCCTCAATAGCAACCTCTGTTAAACCAGCATTACCGATACCAGCTATATCAGCAAATCCTAATTCAATAATTTTATTATATAATTTTTCTCTTAAATCATATTTAATCTTTCTTCCAAGCTTATCCTTAACATCCCCAATTAATCTTGTAGATATGTATCTTATAACAATACCTAATATAGCTCCTGCAAGAGGATAAAGATATTTAATTAAGCTACTATTATTAGTTAATAAATAAATGGCATAGCAAATACTTGCCGTAATTAATATATTGCTAATTAAGCTAATTACATTAAGTAATACCGTAATAAAAATATATTTTTTATTAGAGCAAATTAATTTAAATAATTCCTTATCTATCATTTTTTTTGCGCCTTCTTCATTTTTTTCTTATATTTAATCATTTGTACAACATGTGATATTGAAAATATAGGATGACTAAATAGCATTCTTGGTCCTGCATAACGCATAACATCTTTAATTTTTGTCTTATATTCCGGGATATAGCAATGAATCTTACAAAATGAACAAAAGCCTTTATTTTTCTTAAATGGACATTTTTCAAGTCTAAATAAAGCATACTCATTTAGCTTAGTACATTCACTACATAAACATTTTTTTAAAACCTTCTCTTCTTTTCTTTTTGCCTTATGATTTCCCCTACAATATTTTAAAATCATAACAGGAATTAGTTTTTTTTCATCACGCCAATGCTTAAATTCGTCCTTCATTATTCATACCTCCTATAAATTTCAAAATATTTTCTCTCGTTAAATCTGAAAGTGAGCAAGTAGCCTCAAGTGCGTCATTATGAGCAATATCCTTAGGTATACTACAATGAACAACAAAATGTCCCTCAATAAATTTAATTATTGTTTCATATTCATTTAATATCTTAATTCCTAGAGGAGTTAGCATAACATTACGCTCGTCCTTAATTACATACCCTTTTTCCTTTAGCCTTTCAATAGCATTATAAACACTAACCTTACTAACCTTAAGCTTACTAGCAATTGCCATTTGCTTAACACTTGAATTAATTGTTCCAAGCTCCTGCGTCGCAATCAAATATCTTAATTCTGATGAACTCATACAAACCTCCAAAAGTTAGTCAACGCTAACTTATATTTAAAAAATGTTAGTCATAACTAACTTATGACTAAAAAATATAGTTCAAATTAGAACCATATTTATTATATAATATTAAACATAAAAGTCAATCAAAAAAGTTAGTAATAAACTAATTTTTGCCACTTTTTAACAATAAAAATCCTTTAATTCATAACAATTATATTTATCTTTATCGATATTTTTTTCAAATCCTGATTTAGAAATAAAGTCAAGCTTATAGAATCTAATATTTAAATTTTTAGTTTGTCTTATTTCTTCCTCTATAACATCTAAGCTAATTGGTGAATTTGTATATTTACATTCATAAGATATATATCCCATTTTATCTTTAGTAACAACATCAAATTCACGATTAATCTTGTTTCTCGTTTTATCAAAGAAATATGTTCCTATATCCATCACTATATTCTCAAGTTTGTTATTAAAATTCAATCTTAATAGAAAATCTTTAGAAATCATTTCAAATTTCATAGAAATATAATTAACTTCAAAATCAGCCTTAATAAAATTTTCATAGAAAAATTTAGCATCTCTCCGATTTATAGTATAAGGATTATTAAATAGATACTTATAATAAAAATGAATTAGATTATCCTCAAATTGATAAAACATTCTTTTTGAATTATTCTTATCATTTATTGGACAAACCTTTCTTAATATATCCATATCGATTAGCTTATTAAGTAAATAATCTGGTCTTGAACCATTAAATTGATTCATTCTTGTTGCAATATCTTTATATTTAGTAACTCCAGAGCCAATAATTGATATTAGGTCATTTAACAAATTAATTTTATTTGTTTCCATCAATATCATTTCGTTAATTTCATGTTCAAGTATTGAATCTTGCTTAACTATCAAATTAATAATATTATCCTCAGCACTTAAATTAGAATTAATCAAAGAATTAAAATAGGGCATACCACCAAATACCGAGTACATTTTTATTTTATCCTCTAATGAATAATTTTCATAAAACAATGAAGATATATAATAATCAAATGGTCTAACTAATAAGATATGATTAAATCTTCCAAAGGAATGTGAACCATATTCAATCATTTTAGTCATTAGTGTGATATAGCTACCTGAAACAAAAAGTTTCATCATTGAATTATTTTTATATTTATTAATAGCTCTAGCAAGTGCTGATTCTATAGTAAAATCATCCTCTAACAAAAAAGAAAATAAAATCAGGAGACGTATTAGTTATAAAATCTATTGATAGGCTCGGTAGAAATTATGAAATGATTATATCTGAATGGGCGTATTTAACTAAAATTATTAAATGTGATATAGTAGTTTTAGATATGAAACTATTAGATACAAGAAATAATGCTAATGGTTTGATAGGTAGATTTATATCAGATATAGTGCTGCAAATTCTTTCATTTGTTGCTGAAAATGAAAGAAATAATATTAAAGAGCGACAAAGGGAAGGAATATTATTAGCTCAAAAAAACGGAATAAAATTTGGAAGACCTGCCATAAGCATATCAAACGAATATATTGCGGTTTTCGAAGAATATAATAAAAAAGAATGCTCCCTTACTGAAGCTTTAGATAAAACAAAGCTTAGTAGAGGAACATTCTATAAATATTATAAATATTATAAATTTTACTACAAAGAAAAATTGGACACATAACGTGTCCTTTTTTTAAAAGCTTGCACCAAATGGAATTAATGAAAGCTTAGCGAGCTTAAAGCATTGTTTACCAAAAGGTATTCCGATTATTGTTATACATAAGAATAATCCAACAAGCAAATAACCAATAGCAATCTCAAGTCCACCAAAAATTATCCAAATAACATTAGCAATTGGATGCTTGTCAAAATCAGTCTTAACATCTTTACCAAAAGGCCACAAAATCAAATTTGCAATCTTAAAGCATTGTTTACCAAAGGGAATACCAATTATTGTTATGCACCATAGTAAACCTAAGCATACATAAGAAAAAAATCCAAGCAAGCCACAAAATACAAACCAAATAATATTACCAATTGTTTTCATAAGAACCTTCTCCTTTCCTAATAATAATTTAATTATATATTAGCAATATTTGTTTTTCAACAAAAAATTGCATTTTTATAAATAATTAATCAATAGAAAATTATTGTATCTAAATGAACTTGTTTAGTAAACAAAAATCAAGTAAAATCGTTTTGTTATAGTGAACACTTTTTATAATTTTAGTAAAATTGTTCAGTAGCATTGAACAATTTTAAGCATTTTATTATAAATTTAAACTATTAATCCAAGTTTTTGTTTCAGTATCTGATGCGTGTTAGCGCTAAATCCCATTTTCTCTATCATCGTGTTTTAGGAGCAAATAATAGTTTAACAGGCTATAGTGGAGGAATAAATAATAAAATTGCTCTTTTGGAGAATGAAAATATTAAGTTTGCACAAAAAAAGTACTAGAAATTTTAATCTAGTACTCTTTTGTTCTTATATTATGCTTCTTCTACTTTTTCATTCTTTATTGTTAATACTATTGCTGTAAATATTAATAATAGAATAAATAAGATGTAGCCATAATAATAACCATATGATAAGCACTCGTTATTATTAACGCCAGTTAAAATATAGACAACAATAATCAAAATTGTTGAAACAAGCATACCTGTAAGTTTAACCCATTTATTTTTAATAAAAATCATTAACCCATAAGCCAATGATGCTATAGCAAAAATACAGGTATAAGGATTATTTTTAATAATTGCCATTGCTGAATAGGTAACAGCTTCCTCATCTACTATTTCACTATAAAATGGATAAGCAATAAATAAAATAATTCCTAAAACACCAAGAGCAATACCAACCATATTATTTAAGGTAATAAATGAATAATTACCTACGTGTGATACATCAAGCTCCATTATTTCTACTACTGCTTTATTTTTAGCTAAAGCATACATTAAAGGAATACCAAGAGCATATAAAACAACTAATTCTCCTAAGCCTACAGTTAAAATATCATATAAGAAAGCAACTCCCCATAGATCAAAGGCAAGGCCTAATTCAATAGATACAATAATTGCATTACTAATAACTGGGAAAATAGCTGCAATAGGCATCTTCTTTATAAAGCACATAGGAATAATTGCAAGTGTAGTTGCCAAGGTTCCAAATAGCATACCATCCCAGCCAAGTGTTGATGTAATATTAGAAACAAAGCATCCAATAATTAAGGCAAAGGCATATTTAGGATTAAATACTACTAAAAGTACTAATACCTCAGAAATTCTAAATTGAACTGAGCCATAGCTTATTGGAGCAAATAACCATGTTAACACAGCATATAATGCTGCAATAATAGCAGATTCTGCTATAAACTTTATATTAATTTTTTTCATTATTTCTCCTTTCAAACAAAAAAAGAGGATACACTTATAGTAACCTCTTTAAAATCTTTGTCATTCCCTAGTTTTGTTTATAGACAGGATGGTTACGAACTGTCTTATAAAAATTGACATTGAAATTATAATCCATTATTCAAAATTAATCAAGAGCTTTTTTCAATTATTAGCTTTAAAAATAAATTAAGATATATTTATTAATATTCTTTTATTTATTATCATATAATAATATTGCTACTTAAAATCAAGATTTGCTCAAAATATAGGTTAATCATTTTAAAAACGTTAAAAAAATTAACAAAATCAAATAATATCATTTGAATTTTTTAACTTTTTGTTATATAATTTAATATAAGATAGTATTGGAGATGAAATCATGAGAAATGTTAGAATTGAAAATATCAGTATTACAAACTTTAAAAATGTAAAATATGGAACCATTGACTTGGTAACAAAAAAGGAATTCAAAGGAAATATTCTTGGACTTTATGGTCAAAATGGTTCAGGAAAAACCGCTTTAATTGATTCAATATCTTTACTAAAATCTATAATGTCTGGACAAAAGGTTCAAAATAGCTTTGCAGATTTAGTGAATATTGATTCTAATAATGCCTCATTTGAATTTAGATTTTCATTGACAAATGATTCTGATATTGCATATGCATTATATTCTTTTTCTCTAAAAAAAGTATATAGTGATAATGATGATAGCCATATAAAGAACTATTTTTCTGCCATATATGATGAAAAATTATCAATTTCTAGATATGTTGACAATAAAAATGTTTTAGCAAAACAATTATTAATTGATACTACTAATAGTGAAACATTCGGTCCCAAGACCAAATATGAATTATTATTAAACAATTTCAAAGAAACAGAAATTGATGTAATTGTTGCAAAGAAACTAGCTTATAAATCTGGGCGTTCATTCATATTCTCTAACGAATTACTAAAACTAGTCAATGAAAAATGTACAGATGATTTCATTTTAGAAATATTAAATACATTAAAGCAATACGCAAAAACAAACTTGTTTATATTGTCAAATAAGTCATCTGCTTTAATAAATTTTGACACATTACCGATTTTCTTTAGAATTGAAGAAAAAGGCCTTAATGCCGCAGGAGCAATTGGTATACCAATTGAATCATATGGTATGATTCCTTACTCTACTTTGAAAATAGTTGAAAAGGTTATTTCAAATATGAATATCGTATTACCACAGCTTGTACCTGGTTTAATAATCTCATTAAAAAATTTAGGTGAAGAAATAAACGCAAATGGGCAAAAAATAGTTAAAGTTCAATTATTTTCAAACAAGAACTCAAAAGAAATTCCTCTAAAATATGAATCAGATGGAATCAAAAAAATTGTTACAATGCTTCAACTACTAATTGTTATCTATAACAATTCATCAGTAACAGTAGCTATTGACGAGTTAGATTCTGGAGTATTTGAATATTTATTAGGTGAAATATTAAGAATTATTTCTGACAACGGCAAGGGTCAACTAATTTTCACTTCACATAATTTAAGACCATTGGAAACATTGAATAAAGCCTTTGTTGCCTTTACAACAACAAACCCTCAAAATAGATATATAAGATTTATTAATTTAAAGCCAAAGAATAACCTTAGAGATTACTATTATAGAGATATAATCCTAGGTGAAGAGCAGGCTGAGGACGTTTATGAAAAAACAAATAATCGTATGATTTCATTCGCCTTTAAAGAAGCAGGTAAAATTAATGAGTAAAAGAAAATTGTATTTGTAATAGTTGAGAGGCCTTCAGATGAAACAGCCATTGGTACTTTCTTTGACTATCTATTTGATTCTAGCGAAGTACATGTTGAAGTACTGCATTGTGACATTTTAACAGAATATTTATTTAATAATAAACCATTTTCTTTACCCAGAAATAAAAACATTTTAATTGAATTGAAAAATATCATAGAAGCTTATCTAGAAAACAACCAACAATTTAAGAAGCGTGATATATCACAAATAATTCATATTTGTGATACAGATGGCTGTTTTGCACCAGATTATGCTGTTTCTCAAGTTGATTCTATAAAATCAATAGAATATTCTGAAACGCAGATTAAGGTAAAAGATAAACCTAGTTTTCTTAAATCAAAATCTTTTAAAGTCGACAATATTAATAAACTTATTAATGCCCAATATATTTGGAAGGATATTCCTTATCGCTTATATTATATGTCAACATCCATAGATCACGTATTATATAATCAGTTAAATTTAACCGATGACGAAAAAGAAAATGCAGCTCATTCTTTTGTTAAGCAATACCTAAACAATTGGAATGAATGCAAAAAATTATTTTCAAATTCATCATTTGTTGTTTCAGGAAATTATCAAGAAACATGGGAATTTATTAAAAAAGATCTTAATTCTTTAAAAAGATATACAAATATAAATCAGTGTTTCCCTAAAGAAAATAAATAATAATATATTAAAATACTCTAATTTTCTAGAGTATTTTTTATAATATTTATTTCTTCTAAATCCTTACTGATTCTTATATTCTGGATGTTTATTTATAAGTTCATCCTTATCACCACATATTGTATAATCACATTTTTTTCTCATTAACACAATTGTATGATTTAAAATATAAGAAAAGTTACTTTCTAATTTTGTGATAACGACTTAAAAATATTATCAATTATTTTTATTTTCCCATCTATATTTTGGATTATTTGCTCTCTCTTCTTGTTGAGTAGCAAATTAAATAATAAGAATAGAAATAAATTAATTTCATTTAAACCACCAATATCAAATCTAGAATTTATTAGATAATAGCATTTTTTATATTATAATGCAAGAAAAATCTAGCAAAAAAACCTTTATTGCTAGACATCTTCTTATTTAAATCAAATTGTTATTTCAATCATTTTCAAGACCAAAACCAAACCAGTCAAAGCTATTTCTATATTGCTTTTTAACTTTTTCATCATCTAAATTTAGTCTATTTCCAAGCGACTCATTAACAAAGAAATCATGGATATAATTATTAAGCACATCTTCTTGAAATATCTTATATTTATTAAGAACTTCAAATTCATTCTTTGTAATTCCAACAGCTTCTAAAAAAACATTAGGATCAGCATTATTAAATATTTCCATAAATGTTGTTTCACGGTACACACTTATGTATAAGAATTCAAATAATCTTGCAAGAATATGCTTAATTACATTATCAGCATCTTCAATTGTTTTACCATTTTCAGGATTAATTTTAGGAACTAATTTATTTTTAACAGCCCTTCTAAATGAATCACAATACCATCTTTTGTAAAGCATTCCCCTATATTTAGTTGGAATGTTATTAATATCATTTAAATAGATCTTTACAAAATTATCAATTTCTGTTCTTGTTGAACTTGTATATTGAATATCTTTCCCAAATTTTTCCTTTATCTTATCAACAAACCTAGCTCCATCATCATAACCACATTGTTCTTTTTTTATAGGTGCATTAACTCCAGCCTCATACCCCTTTTTAAAGCCATTAGTATACCAGATCTTCTTAATATCATCATAGTCATTAGGCAATATCCTTTAATATAATTTTCTAATGCATTTTCAAACTCGCTTTGAATATGTAAATTATCATAGTCAATGTATTTTTTATAATCTTTTTGACCAAGCTCATATCCTTTATCTCTGCCTTCTTTAGCAATTTTCGAATCAAAGCCTTCTTCAGGCTTAGATGGTACTGTTTTTTTATTGCTTTTAGCAAATTTGGCATGGGCAAAGACTCTTTTAATTATATCACTAACCTCTTTATCATTAAGCATTGCCGCAATAGTCTCTTCATCAAGCATTCTTGTTGTTTTAGAGGTATCAACAATTTTTCGTGATAATGGAACACCACTTGAATCACCAAATTGAGCAAGTTCATAAAATACCTGCTCAGATATAGGATTAGTCCAATCACCATTAACAAAAATAGGCATATATTTAACAATTAATTTAGCTATTTGTAATTTCTTGATTTGTCCATTACTTTCGGATTGTTCAGCATATTTTAGTAGTAAGGCACTAGCTCTATCAATATTAAAATCATAAACAAAGCCTTCTTTTTTGATAATATTACCATTTTCTTTATAAGGTGTTTGAATTCTAAAAATTGCTTGAAAATATTGCTCAGGACTAGCCAAATCCTTAAGAACAAAAACACTAGACCATTTTTTTACTGTTACGCCAATAGTTAGTTTATTAACAGTAATCGCAATTGATCCAAGCTTATTAGTATTTTCAGCTGCTGTAATGTTAGTCATTAAATATTCATAAGCATTATTACCAGCACCTACACCATCCTGCGATAAATTAATAATTTGATATCTTGAAAAATATTCATCATTACTTAATAAATTTTCCATTGCCTTGCAAGAATCAACAGTTGGCATTAACCATAAGGTATGTTTAGAATTATTGATCATTTTTAGATTAGAATAAGGAAATTTATCACCATATACTGAGCGACCCTTTATTATTTCAAGCCAACTTTTTACTTCTTCTTCATAAATAAAAGTACAAGGCTCGTTTAAATTATTTTCTTTTCTTGTTTCAAAAAATTTATTTAATGAAAAATACTTTTTTGACAATAATTTATCTTCAGAAAATACCTGTGATGTCAAATTACCAAATAATTTTGACATATTATATCCAAAGATTTTCATATCTGGGAATAGTGCATAATCAGAATTTATAACCGAAAAATCATCATCTTCACTATTTGGATATTTATTTCGTTGCTCATCAAAATATGAATATGTAAATGAAGATTCATCAGTAAATTCTCCTTTAGCTAAAGCTTTAAAAGGCGTTCCTGATAAACAAATAGTTTGTTTAGTTTTAATCTTAAATCTATCAATAATATCTTTGGTTTTCTTCAACTCAGTTTGATATTCTTTATCTAAATCTTCACTCTTTTCTTCCTTTGCCTTAAGAGTTCCCTGTGTTTTTTGATTCCAAGCACCAAAATGATATTCATCTAGAATAACTAAATCCCAATCTATATCCTGAAGCTGCATAATCTTCTTTTTTACATCAGCATTTTTTTCTTTGCCTAGATAATTTTGTAATGACAAAAATAATACATACGGCTCTTGAATTAAATTAAGCACAAAATCGTCTCTTTTTAATTTTTCATCTGTAAAATAGCGATAATTTTTCTTGATATGAGACAAATCTTCCTTCCATGAAGATTCAACAGCAGGAATAAAAGTAAGTATTAAAATATGTTCAAGATTACTATCTTCACAATACTTATAGGTAGTAAAAGATTTGCCAAATCTCATCTTACAATTAAGTAAAAAACGACCATTTGGATTTTTATTAAAATAATTCTTCATAGCATTTATGCATTCTTGTTGTTCTTTTCTTGGTGTATATATTTCTTTATTTTCATCCTTATGTCTTAATGAATTAAAAATATCAATAAGCTCATCTGTAGGAATATCAGTAAACCATTCTTGTTTCTTTTCTACATTTCCAGCATTTGTTTTTTTAATCTCATCATGAAAAGCATAATCTTTAAATGAATCATTTTTTGCATCTAAGCAAATACCCCAATAAACAACTTCTCGATTTAATCCAAATTTTTGATATTTTTCATCATTTAAAGCTAATTCATGCTTTTGTTCCTTAATTCTTGATTTAATTGCATACCAAAAGCTCTCACCAAGCCTACATTTTGTCATTCCAACTTTGATTCCATGGTTTTGATATTTTGGTAATATATACATATAAATCAAAATTAAAGAACCATCAGTATTATTCTTATCATCTAAATTAAATGTTACATTCTTTCCCTGATAACATATTGTATCTATTTGATTAATATCAGAAGATCTAGTAACTATTACCTCAGGCATATTACTTCATCTCCTTAATCATTGACTCAATAAAATTTATTTCATCGCTAGTTAAATTATATTTTTTATATAATTGTTCATCAGACCATTCCTTTGTAAAATCACTCCATGGAACAAACTTAAAATTATCAATTGACATATTCATACCAGTTAATGTCAACTGAATTAGAAATCTAACAAATTTCGTTTTTAAATATTTGTATACGTTTTTTGCTAACTGCTCATCCTTTTGTGGGCAAATAGTTAAATATGATTGTGAACATATTTCACCAGGCTTTAGTATCTCCATCCTACTTAAAACTCTATATTGTCCATTTTTATCTGGTGTTCCTGCATGTTCACATGTTAATTTAGATATCATTGGTTTGAAACAATTAATTGTGTCTTGGCTTTTCTTAACATCGCTTCTCTTAACATAACTCCACCCCTTACTATTAAGTAATAGGCAATCATCATCGTTTTGTTTTTCCTTTCTCCCTTCAAAATTTGACAAAAATCCATAAGGAGTTTGCGGACTACAACCACCTTTACAAGATAATTTCTTTTCATCAAATTTAAGTACTTTTTCTAAAATAGATAGTGCAGCATTCCATCTAATAAAAATATTAAATTCATTTAATTTTCTAAATTCTTTATTTCTTATTCCATTTGTTACATTTGTAAAATCACATAATCCATTATAAGAAGCATCTCTTAAAAAGAAACAAACGCCACCATTAATATCAACGCCTGGAAAACAAGATTTAGAATCAGCAAAATCACACAATATTTTAATGTGATTATCGTTTAACATAGTATTTCTAAATTTATCGAGCCCAACACCTCCAGTAAACCATCTAGAAGGAATAATCATAGATAAATATCTAGGTTTCAAAGAAATAGCTTGTTCAACAAATTTATCGTATATAGGAATAGCTTCTAACCCTTTTCCACTTTCATTAATTCGTAATTGATATGGTGGATTACCTATAATAATATCAAATTTCATATTTCTATTACCTCCGAAGAATCTATCTTGCAAATGCTCTAACAGCTTGTCCTTGTCAATATGAATAAATTCATATGCATAATTTTCACGTTGATTTGGATCATTATATAAAGAGTTACCTCTAATTTCACAAAAACTACAAGAATATCCTTTTCTTGCATCACCACTACAAAATTCTGGCATTAATTTTCCTTTTTTATTAACAAATGTGTGATTAGTGTTTGGTGTTTTTATATTTCCCTCTCCATCATTAAACCAAGTTCCATTACCTATAGCATAGCCATTTACATAATGTCCATCCTTAGCCTTAAGACCATCACATTTTCTATTAGCCTGTGAACAATAATATACTGTTCTTCTTGCAACATTTGCAGTAAATCTAGTTAATCCAATTGCATAAATCATGTTCTGCAAAATGTGTTTTCTTCTTTCTTCAGTATTAGGAATTATTTCTTTTAATCCTTCATCTAAACGTAAAGCAATTTCTCTTTCAAAGACGCCATTTTTTGTAGCAGGATTTAACCATTTATATTTAGGATTATGCCATACCTCTTCAGGAAGCGAATCTAAAATCATTTCACAGGTTTTTCTTGGTGTAAAAACTTCATCATTTCCTACATTCGTAATTGTTTCCAAAATGTCAAAATTCTCAATATAATCACTTGCTGCTTCAACAGCTGTTTTATATTTTCCTTCTGCTTCTAATGCATCATTTTTTTCATTATCCAACATATTCACTACTCCTCCACATTAAAGATACAAATTTTATCTTCTTGTTCTTTTCCCAATCCATTATGAAGCATCGTTTACCATTATGATTTTTAGGATTATTTGTCTTACATCCAAGGCAAGCTTCAGGTTCACTTTCACGTGCCTCTTCAAAAAAACTAAGCTGAACTGGTTTAGGATTTTCATTATGGCATGAAAAAGGTACTACTAATTTAATTCCATCCATCTGCCATAGATTCCAGCTTATTATTGTTGCAATCTCCATAAGTAATTTTTCTTCAGGCATCCTATTAAATCTTTCTAGATAATAATCTAGAAAATCTAAAAAAACATTTTCTCTTGCAATAAACAAATTATCTCCTTGAAATTCATATCCATATATGGATTTAATTGCTTTTATTGCATATTCAATCCATTCTTCATCGCTAGATGCATTTTCATTAATAATTCTAAATTTTCTATCTAATAAACCTACTCTATCTTTAGTCATTATTTTTAATCCATTTACTGTATCATATCTTGAAACAAGATAAGGAGCTTCTCCACAGCATACCTCAAGACGAATATCGTTAACATAATCTTGCCATTTTTTATCAGTACTAAAATAAACCCTATCTGTAACTATCCAAGTATTATCATCATTTTCAATATTGAATTTATTTTTCTCACAAAACCAAGCCTCATCAGCTAAATTATTTTGTTTATTAACAATCCATGATGGTGTAAAAACTTCGGCATTATTTTTGCTTCGTTTAATTTGCTCAGTCATACTTTTTTCAATTCTAGGGCGTATAGTTTTAACTCTTCCAATTAAATGACTTGGCTTTATTTCACTTGTTATTAAATATCCAAATCCTTTATTGGCATAATGGTCAGTTGCCCATATTATATTTTTTTTAGTTGTATTATCATATAAAAGAATATCAAGGATTTTAGGGTAGTCAGTATAAATTTTGTGTGAATCGATATCTCTTGGCATTATTGATTCACCTCAATAATGATTGATTTAAAATTGATTTTATTAAATTGAATTATAAACATCTCTAAATCTCCTTGATGAAGTACTTAAAGGTATGCCTTTTAGTACCTGTTTTTTTTATATATTTCTATCAACATTTTA
>CALCWU010000138.1 GCA_937905855.1 uncultured Mollicutes bacterium | reverse complement strand
GCAAAATCTAGCAGCATGCTCTGCTTCCTCATGAGCAATTTGCTCTAATACAACAGCAATTTCAGGATATCCCTCACGCATAGCCTGACGTGACATAGCAAGATACATACCAACCTCACTACATTCACCATTAAAATTGTCTCTTAAGCCTTGAAGAATTTCCTCATCTACGCCTTTAGCAACACCAATTGTATGCTCATCAGCCCAAGTCATTTCCTCTTCAACATAAGGAACAATCTTATCGCCCTTAACATGGCAAACTGGACAAACTGGCTCTTCTCCATCAGGAACCTCAAATACCTGACCACAAACTAAACATTTATATTTCATTTCTAATTTTCCTCCATTTTCTTTTTACAATTAGGACAAATACCATAAAAAACTATATCATGTTCACCAATTTCAGCATTCTTCAAATTTGAATTTTCCGCAATTTCAATATGAATCAGGCTTTTATCTACATCATAAATCTCCTTACATATTGAGCATCTAAAATGAAAATGAGCTTTTTTAATAGTTTCATAAATTTCTTCATCAGCAGAAACTCTTATTTTTTTAATTTTATTTTCCTCAAGTAAAATTGTAAGATTACGATATATTGTTGCAAGTGATATATCCTCATCCTTAAGAGCTTCTCTTACTTGCTTTGTTGAAGCATGACCGAGTTTATCTATAATATTATAAACAATTTCTCTTTCTTTAGTATTTCTGCGCATTATTATACTCCTAATTAAGAATCATTCTTAATTAAATTATATCATAAAATTCAATATTGTCAACATCTAATTAATAAATAAAATAAGCTTTTGAACAATTTAAAAACTATGATAAAATATCTATGGAGGTCCTAATATGCAAAGAAAAATAATCGATTCACACACCCATATTTTCAAATATATTGCTGGCTTTGGTGAAGAAGGTGAGCTTCGTTATGTAGGAAACGGGATGGCAAGCTATCCAACTGGCAAAACAATTAAAATGATACCTGATATATATAAAACTAGCTATGTATCCGCAGATATGCTCGTAGAACATATGAATAAATATAATATAAAATATGCAATGCTACTTCAAGGTAATTTTTATGGATTTCAAAATGAATATAGCTATGAGGCTACAAAGAAATATCCAAATATGCTTAAATGCGCTGCCTCATATGACCCTTATTGCTTAAAAAGTGAAGCTATAAAAAAGCACCTATTCATTGACCTTGGCATAAAAGCCGTTAAATTTGAACTAAGCGTTGGTTCAGGATTAATGGCCAATCATCCCGATTTTAAATTGGATGGTGACTTATTTTTAAATGAATTAGAATTTGCTAACAAGCATAATTTAATTGTCATCCTAGATTTAGGAAAGCTTCATAGCCCTAGCTCACAAATAAAGGCATTAGAAAATATTATTACTAATTTTCCAAATTTACCATTTGTAATTTGTCATCTACTTGCACCAAAGGATATAGATTATTTAGAATTAGAAAACATTCTAAATAAAATAAATAAACCAAATGTCTATTTTGACACCGCAAGCCTAACTCATAATTTAGCTGATTCATATCCTTATCCTAAGGCTAAAAAATTTTTAAAAATGGCCAAAGAAATAGTTGGTTCTAATAAAATTCTATTTGCTACTGATTATCCATCATGTCTTAAGGAAGATTCATATGATAATTTAATTAAATTATTTGAAGAAAATGATTGCTTTACAAATGATGATTTAGATAACATCTTTTATAACAATGCTTATAATCTCTTCTTTAAAAAATAAAAGGTTCATCGCGAACCTTTTTTTAACATATAAATTTAGAAAATTTAGATATAACTGATTTTGTTCCAACAACAAGCACAATATCAGCAGGCTTTAAGGTATCGCTTCCTTTAGGAATAAAGAATTTTTCATCTCTAATAATTCCAACAATATTAATATCATAGCGATCTCTTATTTTTAATTCAAGCAATGATTTTTCTTCAAAGCTTTCGCCAACCTCTAATTGAACTATACCATACCCATTAGAAATCTTATAATAATCAACAAAATAATCACTCATAATTTTATTTGCAAGACCAATTGCTGCCTCATCCTCTGGAACAACAGTATCAGTTGCACCAAGACGTTCCATAATCGGAATATATTCTTCACTATCTACTCTTACAGTTATATTCTTAACACCTAATTCATGTAAATTAATTGTTGTCAAAATTGTTGCTTGTAAATTATTACCAATTGCTACAACAGCGTGATCAACATTATTTATTCCAAGTTCCTTTAATACGTTCTTTTTAGTAGCATCACAAATAACAGAATGATTATTAATTAAGATTGCTTTGTTGACTGATTCTTCATTAATATCTAAAGCAATCACATCAGAATGCAATTCATTTAATTCTCTTAAAACACCTAGTCCAAAACGACCAAGACCAATTACTGCAAATGTTTTTTTCATATTTTTTCCTTTCTAGCCAATAATAATATTTTCCTCAACATAATTAATTTCTTCCTTACTAGCTCTTGTCCAGTTATTATTCATAATCGATATAACCGTCAAAGGACCAAGACGACCAATAAACATAGTTGCACACAAAATAAGCTTTGAGGCAATATGTAATGTTGGTGTTAAATTCATTGACAAGCCAACCGTTGCAAAGGCTGAAACACTTTCAAATGTTATTTCCTTTAACCCAACACCATTCTCACATAAGCTAATCAAGAAAATAGCAAGACATAAATAAATTATGGAAAATGTAACTAATGCAAAAGCCTTGAAAAGACTTTGATTAGATATCTTTCTATAGCCAATTTTAGGACTTTTTCCTTTAGCAAAAGATAAAATATAGACAATAATAACAAAGAATGTCGTTGTTTTAAGACCACCACCAGTTGAACAAGGTGAAGCGCCTATAAACATTAAAAATATCATAACTAAGGTTCCAGCTGAATTTAATCTTGACATATCTATACTTGCAAAGCCGGCTGTTCTCGCTGTAACACTTTGAAAGAATGCTTCAAGCCAAGTTATATCAGGCATAGAAATTTTAAGTAAAATTGCCCCTAAAACAATCAAAAACAAAGAAACTGCTAAAACAATCTTGGTATGTAGCTTAAGCCTTTTATTTTTTCTAAAACTAATTATATCATAAATAACAATGAAACCAAGTCCACCAAGAATAATCAAAGCCATAGTATTCAAATTCAATAAAATATTATTTGAATAGCTGATTAAGGAATTACCATTTCCTAATATATCAAAGCCAGCATTATTAAAGGCAGATACAGCGTGAAAAATCGAAATATAAATACCCTTAGCTCCATAAATTGGAATAAATACAATAAAATTAACAAGAGTACCTATAGCCTGAATAATAATTGAAATAATTATCGTTCTATAAATCAACTTTAAAATTCCACTTGTCGAATTTTGATTCAAAGCTTCCTTTAATAAATATCTTTCAGAAATACCTATTTTCAAACCTAACAAATAAAAAACAAAGGTCATTATTGTTAAAAAGCTTAATCCACCGATTTCAATCAAAAGCATCATAACAACTTGACCAAAAATACTTATATTACTTGCAACATCAGAATAAACTGATAATCCTGTTACACAAACACATGATGTTGACATAAACAAAGCATTAACAAAGCCCATTGAGCTCCTATTCTTCGTAGAAATAGGTAGCACTAATAAAATTGCACCTATAAAAATCGTTGTTAAAAAAGTTAAAAAAATAATACTATAAGGTGTAATGTGTTTTCTTTTCAAGCTATTACCTCCCTACCATTGTTATAATTATACACTATTTTTTCAATTTTTCAAATATTAGTAGGTATATCTTAACCATCGCATAGGTATCAAGCTTACAATATTCTAATAATGACTTTCTAATTTTATTCCTATCATTTTCATTTAAATTAACTAAATTATCAAACGTATGCATTGCCTCACTACCATTATGAACATCATTTAAATTATGATAATTTAATGATTCATCATTTGGAAACAAGGCTGGTAAAACACTTTTAATAGAAAAAGAATTTCCCATAGCTTTATTGTAATAATATCCTTTTTGAAAAATTAATGCTAAATCCATAAATCTTGGAATTAAAGCTAAAAGGTCATCTTCATATTCTTTAAAAATTTTCGCCATTTCCTTTATTCTTGTCATTTCAAAATTTGAATTATAAGCAATAATTGTTCCTTCCTTTTTCAAATCAAAAATTAACTGCTTAACAAAATCTAAACGATAATCAATACGCTCATCACCTAGAAATTCAAAATGAGTTAAATTATGATCCTTATCCAAGACATGAAGAGAATATTGAAAGCATACCTGAGAATAAGGCCTAGTTTTATTAAATTTAGGTATTGAATATTGATTTGATTCAAAATCCAAAAAATAAATAGGATATTTTATTCCATTCATAAATTTTTCGATTTCAAATTCATTAAAATATTCTTCTTTATCATTGTAAAAATAATCAATTTGTCTTTTTTGAATATCTGATAAAGCAACATTATTTTTAAGCAAATCCTTATAGGTTTTAATACCATTTTTAAGCATTTCATATTTTTTACGATTGTTATAAAGATATAATACACTATCAGAATTTATTTCAAATTCTTTAAAGCAATAATCTTTGAATGGACACTCCATACAATTCTTTGATACATCAGTATAAGGG
>CALCWU010000137.1 GCA_937905855.1 uncultured Mollicutes bacterium | reverse complement strand
AATTATTTTGATCTATTTTATTTCTATTCTTATTATTTAATTTGCTATTCAACAGAGAATCAAGTGGAGATGTATCAATAAAGGATTTATGTGAGGAAAAGTTTAAGTCTATGTTAATAGAACCAGTTAGTCTTGAAAAATTAGCATACTTAATTGTAAGAGGTGGTTGGCCTGGTAATTTGGATGTTAGTATAGATATGTGCAGTGAGCTTGCTACTGGTTATATGGAAAATGTTATAAAATCAGATTTAAATAAATTAGATAACGATTTTGATTATAACGAACAAAAAACTAAATTGATATTAAAATCGTTAGCTCGAAATGAATCAACAACTGTTTCAAATCAAAGTATATTAAATGATATTATTGAAAATGATAAAGATTCTATAAGTAAAAATACATTGGTTAAGTATTTGAATGCCTTAAATAGATTGTTTTTATTTAATAATCAGGAACCATTTTCACCAAATATTAGGTCTTCATTAAGAGTTAAGCAAATAAAGAAGAGGCACTTCTCCGATCCAGCTATGGCGTGTGCTTTGTTAAAGCTTACACCTAAAAAGCTACTAAATGATTTAAATACAATGGGATTTATGTTTGAAGGAATGGTTGAAAGAGATCTATCAATTTACGCTCAAGCAAATAATGCAAAACTTTATCATTATCAAGATTATAAAGGAAATGAGATTGACGCTGTTATTGAGTTTGAGGATGGTAATTGGTGTGCAATTGAAATAAAACTTGGCTTAAATAAAGCAACAGAAGGTGCAAATAACTTGGTCAAGGTATGCAAAGACATTATCAATAATGGAGGAAAAGCCCCTTTATTTAAATGTGTGATTTATGGCTTTGGAAATATGATATATCAAAATAAAGATGGTGTTTATATTTTTCCAATAACGGCATTAAAAGATTAATTGTAATGGTAAATATTTCAATATTAGTATAAATTAAAAGACTAATAATATTAGTGGTGATGATTTTATGAAGAAAATTATTCTAATGTTATTGGTCTTTTTTAGTACGCTTTTTTCAATGAAAATAATAGCTAAAAATTCTATTATATATATGGGTAATCCTAATAACAAAAATATCTATTTAACATTTGATGATGGGTATACAGTAAAAAACACAACCAAAATTTTGGATGTGTTAAAGGAAGAAGAAATATGTGCTACATTTTTTTTGGAGGGAGATTTTATAAAATATAATGTAGAACTTGCTAAAAGAATTCAAAATGAACAGACACTTGCAAATCATACCTATTCTCATAAGGATATAACTAAAATGAGCGATTATGAGTTTAGAAAAGAAATTGAAAAGTTTGAGGCTCTTTGTCTAAATAAGCTTGGTAAAGAAAACACAAAATACTTCAGACCACCAATGGGCTTTATTAATAACGCTAAGCTTAAGATATTAGAAGAGTATGGCTACAAAACATTTATGTGGAATGTTTGGTGCTATGATTATGATCGAAAAAATGATAGAGGAGTAGATTATGTTAAAAGGGAAATTTATAAGCAAACAAAAAATGGTAGTATTATTTTGATGCATACTCTTACGGATTCAAATGCTAAAGCTTTAAAGGATATAATTAGGCATTTGAAAGAGCAGGGATATATTTTTTCTTCCCTAGGTGATTTAGTATAATGAAGAAGTTATTAATTATTTTTATGTTGTTTTGTTTTAACATTTTTAGAATCAATGCTAAAAATGTTTATACTGTAATAATTGATCCTGGTCATGGCGGAATTGATGGCGGCGCGTTTTGTGAGGGAATAAAGGAATCGAATATCAATCTTAATATTGCCCTAAAAATTAAGGATGTATTTAAAGAAATGGGTATAAGTACATTAATGACTAGAGAAAGCGATATATCCTTATGTGAAGAAAGATATCATAAAAAGGATGATTTAATTGGTAGAGTAAACATAATCAATAATACAAATGCTTGTTTTTATTTATCAATTCATTTAAATATTTTTACGCAAACAAACGTGAGAGGATTAGAAATATTATATAATGATAGAAATGAGAGTTCATTTACTTTAGCTTCAAATATTTATAATAGCTATTTAGGGCAATTTAAATTTGGAAGAGGAATTGTAAAAAATAGAGATTTATATTTGCTAGCCAATACTAATATTCCTGGATGTTTGATTGAATGTGGATTTTTATCAAATAATGATGATAGAAAATTGCTGATATCTGATAATTATCAGCTTGAGCTTGCAAGAATAATTGTAGATGGTTCAATTAAATATCTATCTGATAAATATATAATTTAAATTAATGTCAAAAAAAAGAGCTAGCAAATAATGTAAGCTAGCTCTTAAATTTAATTAAATATTTAATAAGAAGCATTTATAAGCTTCATATGTTTCATAAACATCGGCCTTTGAAACAATTTCCATTGGGGCATGCATATTTAATACAGCAATACCAGCATCAATTACATTCATATTGTAATTACCAAGGATGTAAGCAATAGTACCGCCACCGCCTTGATCAACACGACCAAGCTCAGCTGTTTGATAATAAATGTTATTATCATCCATTACCTTTCTTAGTTTGGCAATATATTCAGGCATTGCATCGTTGCAACCACCTTTACCGCGTGAACCTGTATATTTGTTAAATACGATTCCTTTTCCTAAATAAGCTGCATTCTTTGGATCATTTACACCCATATATAGAGGATCAACTCCGGCTGACACATCGCTTGATAGCATCTTTGAATTTGTTAATGCGTGACGTAATGCTAAATCACTATAGCTTGAAGAAGTAGCGTTAATTAATTCGGCAATAGTATTTTCAAAGAATTTAGAATCAGCTCCTGTTGCACCAACAGAACCGATTTCCTCTTTATCAACTAAAATTGTACAAGCTGTATATTTTGGATTTTTAATATCTAAAATAGCCATTAATGATGTATAGGCACATACTCTATCATCGTGGCCATAGCCTGCAACCATTGAACGATCAAGACCATAGTCTCTTGCTGCTCCTGCAGGAACAACCTCGATTTCAGCAGATAAGAAATCTTCCTCCTCGATATCATATTTTTCCTTCAATAATCTTAAAACATTGGCTTTAACGGCATTTTTCTCATCACCCTTAAGTGGCATTGTACCTACTGTTAAATCTAGGTCTTCACCTTCAATTGCTTTAGCTGCAGATTTTTGCATTTGATCTGCTGATAGGTGAATTAGTAAATCAGTAATTCCAAGAACAGGGTCAGTTGGATCTTCACCAATTACAACATCAACGCTTGTTCCATCTTTTTTACAAACAACACCATGTAAGGCAAGAGGAATTGTAACCCATTGATATTTTTTGATTCCACCATAGTAGTGAGTATCAAGAAGTGCAAAGCCTTCCTTTTCATATAAAGGATTTTGTTTTAAATCCATTCTTGGTGAGTCGATGTGAGCACCTAAAATATGAACGCCATTTTCAACAGGTTCTTCACCGATTACGAATAAAGCTAAATTTTTATGCTTGTTAGTTGCATAAACCTTATCGCCCTTTTTAAGCTTATCGCCAGATTTAATTATTTCCCATAAATCCTTAAATCCATGCTCCTTAGCAATTTTAACTCCTAAAGCTACACAAGCACGTTCTGTTTTACCAACAGAAATGAAATGCTTATAGCCTTCAGCGAATTCCATCATTTTTTGAATATCTTCATCAGTATATTTTTCCCATAAACTTTTTGAATACATATCTAAAACCTCCTATAGATACCATTAATTATAATCAAATCTCAAACATTGTCAACTAATATACTTTGATAACATTTCCCCTTGGAAAAATAGTTGTCGTAGTTTAGGTCGCGGCTGTCGGCATGGATGCGGAAGAAGCCGGGCAGATCTTCCGCCCGCAGCATTTCCTCCGAAGTGACCAGCACCTCAAAGAGCTTTTCGCCGTGACGCGTGCCGATGG
>CALCWU010000136.1 GCA_937905855.1 uncultured Mollicutes bacterium | reverse complement strand
TTACAGCCACATATTCCAAACAAGGCTGTTCCTACTAAAAAAATACCTAATAACTTCTTTTTCATACTAATCCTCCTTAACGTGAAAAATATAATTTTAAATATTTGCATTTCATCGAATAAAATTCAAAATTATATCTTCTTTACTATAGTATAGCATATTTTTTAAAAAATGCAACTCATTTAAAAAAAAAAAAAAAGAATTTTTATGTAAATTCTTCTTTATAAATAATTATTCAATATCTAATTCTACAAAGCTTGGCTCAGGATCTGATAGTTTCATATCCTTATAACCATGACGTTTAATTTTTAATAAGAAAAAGACTAAGAAGCCAATTGATATTAAAAGAATAATCGCATTACTTATTCCCATTGAAACACCTGCAGCACGATAATCCATTTTGAAGCCATAATGACAAATTAATAAGGTAATAATTCTTGTTCCAATTCTTGAAAAATTTAAAATACCAGATAAATAGGTTTGACCAAAACCATATAGTAAACCTAAAATTGCTGATGTTACTCCAAGAACAAGAATTGATATACAATCATATCTAAACACTTCTTTTATGTATTGAACTAATTTAGCTGATTTTGCTATTTCCTCTGGTGTTTGCAGATTATGACTGCCCTTATAATTAAATAATTCTACAAGCTTATCTAAGAAAACAATCCTAACTAGAACAAAGCCCACTAGGCTTACAATACTAACAAGTAATAAATTGCACCAAAATGATTTGATTGCTCTTTTGATATTTTTAGTTCCTAAATTTTGACTAACAATGGTAGAGCCACCCTCTTCAAAGGCATTTGTTGGTGTTGTTACTAAACCACTTAAATGATTTGATACAGCAAGCGCTCCAACAATTAAGCTATCAGTTGTATCATTATAAAAGTGACCACAAAGTGAATTAACAGCCACCTTACCAAGTGACATTACAAATTTACCAAAGAAAATTGGTAGTGATAAAGCAAGTATTGGTCCTGAATATTTCCATCTAATTGAAAAATCCTTAACTGAGATTCTAATAATATTTTTCTTACCAAACATAATGAATAGACCAATTATCAACAATACTAATTGACCAATTATTGTACTTAGTTCAATATAAATAATACTCTTAACCCTTAATCCATAAACGAAAATAACAGTCAATATTAATTTAACAACAAGCACTAGCATATTTAAGAAAAGTATTGATTTTGAATTACCTTTAGCCTTTTCTAAGCCAATAAACATTGTATTTAAAGCGACAATAGCTAGCTCTATTAGCTGCATTCGGAAATATAATATTGTATCACTAGATACATCCTCTATACTTGCAAGCCTAATAATAACCCTTGAAAGTGGTACAAGTATTAACGTAATAATTAAAGAAACAACCAATATAATTGAAAATAAAACAGCTGAATTCTTTTTTGCTTCTTCAATTCTTCCAGCACCATAATGCCTTGCTACTATAATGGCACCACCACCAGCAATTCCTGCACCAAATGCTGAAAGAGCATTTTTAACCTGTGATAATGCTGAAACAGTAGTTACTGATGAGGCGCTTATTGCTGAACAAATAATTGAATCTAAAAGTCCATATAATGAATTAAATAATCCATATAAAGCAATTGGAAAGCAAATCATTATCGAAACTCTAATTAAATCGCCAGTTAAAATTTTCTTTCTCCTAAGCTTAGATGTACTAATAGCTTTAATTCTTTTAGCTTCCTTTTTACCTAAATTCTTACTATCCTCTTTGTATTTTTCATTAATTCTTTTTTCCTCTTCTTTAAATTTCAAATTTAAAGTCTTATCCACATATAACACATCCTATTAGCCTCATTATAAGTGCAAAAGATTTATAAATCAAGGAAAAAGTCGCGCAAAATTATAAAGAAATCTTATTATTCTTTAAAAGATAAAGCATGATTGCATTAATCGTCTTACCATCCTTAATTTTTCCTTCCTTAATCATAGCTAAAACATCTTTTAAATCAACCAGTTCAAGTTCAATAACCTCATCAGGATCAAAATTAGTTTTAGTTTTTACAAAATTATTAGTATAAAATAAATAAAGTTTTTCATTGCTATAACCACATGTTGGATAATCAATTCCTAAAAGCTCCATTTTTAAAGCCTTGTAGCCTGTCTCCTCTTCAAATTCGCGAATTGCGGCCTCAAGTGGCTCCTCATTAGGCTCAAGCTTACCAGCAGGTAACTCATATAATACCTCATCATAGGCATAACGATATTGTCTTTCTAAAAATATTTTGTTATCCTTTGTTACACCTAAAATACATGCTCCACCATTATGCTTAACTACCTCACGAAATGATTCATCACCATTTGGACATAATACCTTATCACGAACAAGTGTCACAACACGTCCTTTATAAATAACCTCACCACTAATTTTTTTCTCTTGCATATCCATATTAATTATTCCTCCATATTAATAAATTCATCAAGTTCAAGATAACGATTCATTTTCTTATCTAAATCAGCCTTTAATTCCTCTTCCTTTTTAGTCAAATCCATAAGTGTCATATAAGAGGAAGACTGCTCTTTAATTTCCTCTTCAATTTTAGAAATTTCCATTTCAATGTTTTCCATTTGCTGCATTAAAGAATTATATTCGTTTCTAATAGTTGAGGTAATTCTTCTTTTAGGTCGATTATTTTCTTTTTTAGTGTTTAGAGCTTTAACCTTTTCTTGATTAATAAAATCACTAAATTTTAGTAAATAAGGATGAATTTCTAAATCCTCAAAAACTAAAAGTGAATCACAAACCTTATCCAAAAAATAACGATCATGAGACACAACAATTACTGGTCCTAAAAATTCATCTAAATAATCTTCTAATATTTCAAGAGTTTGCAGATCCAAATCATTTGTTGGCTCATCTAAAATCAAAACATTAGGATTTTGCATAATTACTCTAATGAATTGTAATCTTCTTTTCTCGCCGCCACTAAGTAGCTTAACATATCCATAAATTTTGTCATCCTCAAACAAGAAATTTTCCAATAATTCCTTAGCATTAATTGTACCATCAACAGATTCAATACTACTTGAAACCTCTTCGATATACTTTAAAACCGTTATATTTTCATTGATAATTTCAAGATGCTGTGACATATAGCCAATTTTAAGTGTTTCCCCAATATCTAGTGTTCCTTCTGTTAATTGTTCTTCATTCATTAATATTTTAAATAATTTTGACTTACCACAGCCATTATTTCCAACTACACCTATTCTATCATATCTATTAAGTTCAAAATTAAAATTATTAAATAAAACCTTATCACCATAAGCTTTTTTTCCATTACGAATGGTAATTAGCTTTTTACCTAAATAAGTCTTTAATGAGCTAAAGCTAAATTCCTTACGAGTTTGAAATTTCTTTTTAGCCAATTCTTCAAATCTTTCGATTCGACTCTTACTTTTAGTTCTTCTAGCCTCTACACCACGTCTAATCCACATTAATTCGTGCTTATATAAAGATTTATGCTTTTGCTCCTCATGAAGCTCGCGTTCAATTCTTTCTGCTCTTAGTTCCAAATATTTTTCATAATTTGCTTCATATAAATATACTCTAGCAAAATCAATCTCTAGCATTTTTTTGCATACACGCTCTAAAAAATAACGATCATGGGTTACCATAATTAAACCTTTTTTCCACTTTTTTAAATAACCCTCAAGCCAAATAATCATTTCTTGATCTAAATGGTTAGTAGGCTCATCTAGCATTAAAACATCACATTCTCTTAATAATGTACATGCTAAAGCTACTCTTTTTCGTTCACCACCAGATAAATTGTTTGTAAGCATATTATGATCAAAAAGCTTCAATTTATTTAAAACTGTAGCTATTTCAAAATCAGGTATTTCATAATTACTCGTTGAATTTCTCTTAACTGCTTCAAATATTGTTATATTATTCAAAAAATGGGGTTCTTGCTCCAAATAAGAAATTTTCAAATTTCCTGAAATATTTATTTTACCAGTCTTGGGCTTTTCCTCATTTAAAATTAATTTTAAAAGTGTTGATTTTCCACAGCCATTATTTCCAACTACACCTAGCTTATCATTATCTGTTATACTAAATGATACATTATCTAAAATTGGCTTATCTGTATAAGAAAAAGACACTTGATTAAAGGTTATTACCATAATTAACACTCCATTTCTTAATAATTATATCATACAAAACAATAAATTTATTTTTTTTCTACAATTTTTTGATGATATTTGATATAATAGACTAAAGAAATGGATGTGTTATTTTGCAGGATATTAATAATTATTTACGATTAGCTAAAAAGGCTAAAACTAAAGCTACTATTGAAAAAAATATTGCTGAGGTTTTAAAAATTGATCCTGATAATAAGGAAGCTATTCTTCTTTTATCATTAAATGATAACTCCTATGTTGATAAGACTTTAGATATAGCAAATGGATTAATTTTGGAAGGAAATACTGATGCCTTTATCATAAAGCTATACCATTTAATTAATTTAAAAAAATATAATGAGGCTATCAGTTTTTTAGAATTTTCTAGTAATAAGGTTAAAGGCCTTAATTTTGACTTTACAACAATTATCTACTTTTTGAAAAATGTAATAAATGAAGAATACCAAATTAATGATTTTAATGAATTTGGCATAGTTGCTAATTTGTATCAAGAATATAAAACTAATAAAATCATTAATGAACAAGAAGTTTTAAATATTTCCATAGAAAATCATTTTCTACTAGATGCAATTATCGAAATGAAGGATTCATCACTTAAGGCCTTCCTAAATATTTATTTAAGTCCTAAAAAGGCAAGAATTTATGAGTTAAGAGCAAATGCAATTCTTTCATTAATAAAAAATATTATTTCTGATTATGAAGGCTTTGCTGA
>CALCWU010000135.1 GCA_937905855.1 uncultured Mollicutes bacterium | reverse complement strand
TCTTTTATTGCTAATTCATAATTCAAATCAACACTAGCCTTTAAATATTTTAGCCATAAATCATGCGATCTTTTAACATTTGATAGCATATAAAGTCTAGCAAATTCGCTTAGCTTATAATTAGCTTCGCCACTTACCTTACTAAGCATTAATAATGTATATAATTCATCTTCAAAATCAGAATATTTTTCTTTTTTCAAAGCCGTAGCCAAATACTTTTTATTTTTAAAAATAAAATAACCAATTTTTGAATATCTCTTTGCAATTTCTTCTTCATTAGATATTGCAAATGATTTAACTTTATTTTTAAGTCGATATTTTGATATTTCCTTTTTTGAATCTAAATATGCCTCATAATAATCCATATAATACAATTTATCTAAGCCATATGGTAATTTCTTTAATATGGATTTATTAAGCTTAAGAAATTCTAAATAATTGCTATTATAAGGATAATTAAAGCTTATAAAGGCATTTCTTACTAAAGAATAAATTATTTTATAATTGACACTTTTCCCCTTTAATAAATAGGGAATGTTAACTTCATATATTTCTTCTAAATAAATACATCTACGTTTATAATTTAAGTTATATAGATCAACCTCAATTTTGTAGCCTTTATCGCTATATTTAATTTTATTATATTCACATATCTTATCAATAGCCTTTTGCTCTAAAACATATTTAAAGCCAATCTCAAAACTGTTACAATCATATTCATTCAAATAAAGCTTATCTAAACTAATTTCTTCATTAAAATTTAAATACTCATATAATATTTTATTATTATATAAGCCATTTTTTATCATATTAGGATCAATAAATATGGCAGATGCTGTAATTTCCGACGTGATATTTAAATTATCCTTCTTTAAAGAATAATTATAATTATTGTTATCTGATTCTAATAAATAATAAGGGATATATTTTTTTTCAATATTCATACCTAAATCATTAATATATGACATTGACTTTATATCAGATACCTTTATTCTAATTTTTTCTTTCAATTCGTTTTCATCAATATTTATTTTTTTAAAAGCATAAATATCATATTCTTTATTTATAAAGCTATTTATATCCTTTTTCATTAGAATCACCATTAAATATATATGCTATATTTAATTCTTTTATTCATTAATACGGACGATAAGGCATATAAGGATTATATGTCATATAAGGCTGTGGTGGATAATATGGCTGTACCTGAGACTGATTTTTATTTAAAAATATAAATGGTGTAGTTACTAATACTCCTGCCAAAAATGGTAAAATGGGTCCCGCAAAGCGCTCATTTTGATATCCTCTTGGATAATAGTAATAATAAGGATTCATGCCTTTATCCCCTTTATTAAATTGTTAAGATCGAAGCCCTCAAAAAACTTAGGAATTCCTTCCATAATACTTTCTCTTTCATTATGTATAGGAATAATTGTTGTAATTCCATCCTTTATTTGTAAGAAACAAATTGGCTCATAATTCAAACTACCATTTAAGGCATTACCACCATTATCTTTAATATTTGTAACTAAAGAAAAATAATTTATCTTAGTTTTAAAAATAGGAATAATATTGTTGTATTATCATTTACACCTATTCCTTCTCCAGCAACAATATTTGTTTTTAACAAATCAAATATTTTATTTAGCTCTTCCATAAAAAAACCTCCATATTTAAATTAAAGAGCATAACTCTTCATTCTAATATATGCAGGCTTTAGTTTTTTGGTTATTAATATATTTCAATTGTTTGCGGAGCACCATTATAATATCCGTAAATTGTTAGATATGATCTATTTAAATTAGAACTACTATCTGCTCTAAATATTAATCTTAGTCCCGTCAAAATAATTTCTTCGTCATTTTTAAGACTGGGAACAACAACATTACAGGTACTATTTGGCATAGTAAATTCGTAGTATTCAGATTTTCCTACTATTCTTGTTTTAATTTTCGAATAATTAAAATCACTTAATGTAACATAAAATGCCCCATATTTATTAACAAAATCATCATAGCTCATAGCAAATGTTTCAACAAGCTCATCATCAACAGTTACCGAAACATTCCCATCATTATATTTAAAATCACGATTTTCACCATTTATTTTATACCAATAGCTGTTCTCGTTACGTGAATACTCCTCATCACGTTCATCTATTTTTAATGATAACGAGCTATACATATCATCACACTTAATTTTAGTATTTATAATATAATCCTTAATATTATTAATTTCATCTTCAGTATATGGGACATTTCTACAACCACATAATAAAAAGATCATCATTAAAGCAATTAAAATTTTCTTCATTTAATTCACTCCTCGTATTTCGTTTATTTTACCACAAAAAAGAAAAAAATAAAATAGGACTTTGCCTATTTTAAATCTAATTGTATCTTATATTCTTGACCCCAAAGATGAATTTGATATAAATAAGCAATAAGCTCATTTTTTCTAAGTAGTTGACCATACCATGGAAAATCAAACTCCTTGGCCTCAATTATTTTATTTAGCTCATCACGATCAATAAGTTCAGTTAATATACTTTCTCCTTTTAAAGCCTCTTGTAATTTTAAAATTAAACTATTAGCTAATTTTTTACTTTGACTTTTAGGATAAGGACTCTTTTTTCTTTTATATATTTCATCTGGAAGAATATCCCTATAAGCTTCCCTTAAAATATACTTTTCAGTTTTATCAAAATATTTATAATTGAAGACCACATTATATAAATATTTTACAAAATCTTTGTCAGCAAAAGGAACAAGCATACAAATATCTAATCCATCGGCAATTTCACTTGCTCTTTTTAACAAATTTTGCATAAAATAATTAATATTAAGCTGATAAATTAATTTATCTTCATCATTAGCATTAATTTTATTAATAAATGAAATATATTCACCTTTAACATATTTATCCAAATCTAATTTAATTGACTTATTAATTAGTCTTTGCTTAACAGTAGTTCCTCTAATCCAAGGAAATGAATTTAACTCACCTTTAGCATAGCTCCACCTATAGCCACAAATCAATTCATCACTACATTCACCACTAAAAACCTTGCTAAAGCCCTTCTTTTTAATACCCTCTAGCAAATAAATTAATGAAGAGTCAATAGTTGTCATTCCCGGAGCATCTCTTAATAACACTGCTCTTTTTAAATTATCAATTACTTGATTATTTGTTATTAAAAGCTCATTATGCTTTAATTCATTAGGGTTAACAACATATTTTATATTCATTGCATCACTAGACGTTTCAAAGCTGTTAGCAACAAAATCCTTGTCATTATCCTCATAATTGATACTAAAGCTTTCAAGCTTATCATTATATTTTTGGGCCATAAGAGTTATAATTGTTGAGTCTAATCCACCAGAGAGTAATGAAGCATATTTATCATTTGGAATCATTCTTCTAATTGCCTTATTTAATAAATCCTTTAATTTTTCTTTAGCTTCATCAAAGTTGTCATTAAATTCATAATCTTTAAGCTTAAAATAAGTAATTTCTTCAAGCTTATCAGTAATTTTTAAATATGAGCCGATGCCAACTTCAAATACTCCCTTGTAAAGAGTTTTTCCTAAGCTATTTGATGGTCCCATTCCAAAAAGTTCACATAAACCATCCTTATCAACAACAATATTATCTAATCTTTTTAATATTTCCCCTTTTTTACTTGCAACAATTACTTTTTGGCCATTGTTATAATAATATGCACTCTTTATTCCTATATGATCTCTTCCTAAATAAACGCCATCATTATTGATATAAACAAAAGAAAAAAAGCCATATAAATCATTTATGCTATCAATTCCATATTTGTTTATATACATTAATAAAAGCTCAGCAAAATTAAACAAGCTAACATCAATATTTAAAGAATCCTTAAATAAATCAACCTCATATAATTCACCCTTAAAACATAACAATGAATTATTATTAAATGCTGTTTGTAAATTACCATAATATAATAAACAATCATTAAAGATAATATGCTTATCTAAATTAATATCATTAGCATCAAAGCCTTTAATCAAACAAAAATCATTCAATTCAAAACACCCAAAATTAACATATGACATTTTTTTACAAAATGTGCTATATTCATAAATAATTATTGCAAAATAAATGGGAATATGCTATATTATGTAAGGTATATTGTACATTTTGGAGGTTTTTATGTCAGAAAAGAAAAAATACAAATTATTCTATATAATAGCAATTACATTTTATTTTTTTAGCTTTGTTTATTCAATAGCAAATCTATATAAAGAAATGACCTTATCACATTCTCAAGCAGTCTTATCGGCAATTGAATGTATCGTTGCAGTTGTTTGCTTATTCCTACCAAGAATAGTTGAAAAGCTATTTCAGGTTAAAGTAAGCTTCTCCGTATCTTTGTTCTTAGCAATCTATGTATTTTGTGCTGTTTTTCTTGGCGAGGTATGTGAATTCTATTATAAAATATCATTCTGGGATTCATTCCTCCATGTACTCATGGCCTTCTTCTTAGCATTTTTAGGATATATGATTGGAAATCAATTCTTCAATGAACCAAACAAAAGAAAATCAATGATTGTTATTGCCTATACAAGCTTTTGTTTTTGTATGGCTGTTGGGTCAACATGGGAATTAATTGAATTTACCATTGATTCACTTTTTGGAACAAATATGCAAAAGTTCATTCCTGAGGTTAAAGAATTATGGAATAATGGTGATGCCTTTAAAATTCTAAAAGGAACAGATGCTGAAATTGCAACATTCTTCCGTGAGCCTAAGGGCTACAAATACGCTTTAATGGACACAATGGAGGATTTGATTTGTGATTTCGTTGGTGGGGCGTTAGGTATGATTGTTTGCTGTGCAATATATAAAGATAATCAAGAATTCTTCTATCATTTAATGAATTCAAAAACACATCCTTATGAATTCAAAAATGATATTAAGGTAATATCTAAGTAACATAAAAAATAGAGGCACATTAATTTGTGCCTTTTTATTATACAAAAAGGGCTTTAGGAAATATTCCTAAAGCTCTCATTTTTTTAATTATTCAGCATCAGCCATTGCTTTATATTTAGCCCAACGCTCCATTGCATCCTTCTTGTTAGTTTCAAGTAAGATTTGAGCCTTTTCTGGATTAACCTTTGTTAATTGAGCATAACGACCTTCATTCATTAGGAAGTCATTATACTTATCCCAGTTAGGTTCCTTGCAATCAAGTGTAAATGGATTCTTGCCTTCCTCTTTCAATTCAGGGTTGAATCTGAAAATTGGCCAATATCCACATTCAGTAGCAAGCTTAGCTTCCATTTGTGACATATATAAGCCCTTCTTAATATTATGAGCAATACATGGAGCATAAGCGATTACAATAGATGGACCATTGTAAGCTTCAGCTTCCTTTAAAGCCTTAATAACTTGGTTAGGATTAGCACCATGACAAATAGTTGCAACATAAACATGACCACAGCTCATTGCAATTGAAGCTAAATCCTTTTTCTTAACAGGTTTACCTGCAGCAGCAAATTTAGCAATTGCACCAATACGGCTTGACTTAGATGCCTGACCACCAGTATTCGAATAAACCTCTGTATCAACAACTAAGATATTAACATCTTGATTGTTAGCAATAACATGGTCTAATCCACCATATCCGATATCATAAGCCCAACCATCACCACCGATGATCCATTGAGAAATCTTAACTAAATAATCCTTTAATGATAAAATTTCTTTAGCATATGGAGCATTAATATTACTCATAGCTTCAACAATCTTTGGAGCAAGCTCCTTAGTCTTTTCACCTGAAGTACGATTTAATACCCATTCCTCACATAATGCCTTAACATCAGCAGGCATTTCATCATAATTTAATACCATAACATTTTGGATACGATCACGTAATGTTTCAACAGCCATTCTCATACCAAAGCCAAATTCAGCATTATCCTCAAATAATGAGTTAGCCCAAGCTGGTCCACGACCATTTGCATTTGTTGTATATGGTGAAGATGGATAAGATCCTGAATAAATTGATGAGCATCCAGTAGCATTAGCTACAAGCATACGATCACCAAATAATTGAGATACAGCCTTAACATATGGAGTTTCACCACAACCACCACATGCACCACTAAATTCAAATAAAGGTTTAGAGAATTGAACATTCTTAACATTAGCATTTCCAGCTACATCACCCTTATATGATACATGGTTATAGAAATAAGCACTAATTTCAGCCTCATGATTTTCACGAGCAGCTCCCATTGGATGAGATGTTAAAGCCTTAGCCTTAACAACTGTACCATCTGCAGCCTTTTGTGGCTTACCAGGACATACTGTTAAGCAAACACCACAGCCAGTACAATCAAGAACTGAAACTGATAAACTATACTTATAGCCCTTAAAGCCTGTTGCGTCTAAGAACTTAGCGCCCTCTGGAGCATTCTTAACCTCTTCCTCAGTGCAAAGGAATGGACGAATTGCAGCATGTGGACATGCAAATGCACATTGGTTACATTGAATACAATTTTCTGGATTCCATAGAGGAACATCAGTTGCAACACCACGCTTTTCATAAGCAGCAGTACCCTGAGGCATATGTGCATCAGGATAATCCTTGAATGCTGATAATGGTAGTGTATCACCTTCAATTGAATTGATTACATCAGCAATCTCACGAACAAACTTAGGACGACTATTATCAACCTTCTTAACCTCAGCAGTTAGGTTAGCCCACTCTGGATTAACAGGAACCTCGACTAATCTTGTTCCACCAAGATCAATTGCTTTATGGTTAGAATCAACAAGCTCTTGACCTTTACGTAAATAAGTCTTAGTTGCAAATTCCTTCATATGTTGTAACGCCTCATCATAAGGCATAACATTTTGATTTAATTTAAAGAATGCAGATTGCATTACAGTATTAACACCAAGACCAGCACGGAAACCACATTCCTTAGCTGCTTGATATGCATTAATAATGTAGAATTTAGCATGCTTCTTAGCTAAAATAATCTTATATGAATTTGGTAATAATTCTTCAATCTTATCAGCTGGACAAACTGTATTTAATAAGAAAGTACCACCATCACGTAAGCCCTTAATCATATCAAATTTATTTAGGTATGCATCCAAAGAGCATGAAACAAAGTGAGGCTTGTTTACTAAATATGTTGAACGAATTGGCTTCTTACCAAAACGTAAATGTAATCTAGTAGAGCCACCAGACTTCTTAGAATCATATGCAGCATAGCTTTGAGCATATAAATCAGTGTAATCACCAACAATCTTTGAAATGTTCTTACAAGCACCTACTGTACCATCTGAACCAAGACCAAAGAATAATAATTCAGTTGTATCCTTATCAGCAGTATCAATAGACTCAGAACAATCAATTGATTTATAAGTAATATCATCAGTAATACCTACAGTGAAACGATCAAATGGATTTTGGCTAGCTAAATGCTTATATACACCATAAACCATATCTGGAGTTGTATCCTTACTAGATAGACCATAACGTCCACCAATAATCATAGGTTCATTCTTTTCACCATAATATACAGCCTTAACATCAAGATATAATGGCTCACCAACAGAACCTTGTTCAATAGTTCTATCAAGTACAGCAATTCTCTTTACTGTTTTAGGCATTGCATTCAAGAAATATTCCTTAGCAAATGGTCTATATAGATGAACAATTAAAACTCCGACCTTAGCACCCTTAGCAGTCATATAATCTACAACCTCACGAGCACATTCAGTAACAGAACCCATTGCAACAATTACATCAGTTGCATCTTCTGCACCATAATATACAAATGGAGCATATTCTCTACCAGTTGCTTTAGAAATTGCTTTCATATATTCATTTACAATTCCTGGAACCTTAGCATAATATGTGTTTTGTAATTCACGTGTTTGGAAATAAACATCATCGTTTTGAGCAGTACCACGAGTCTTAGGATGTGCAGGGTTTAAAGCTTCACTTCTAAACTTAGCTACAGCCTCACGATCAAGTAATGAATCAAGTAC
>CALCWU010000134.1 GCA_937905855.1 uncultured Mollicutes bacterium | reverse complement strand
GTGAAATTAAGCCTTTAAGAGAGGTTATAGAGATAAAAGATACCTTTGATAATATTATTAATAATTATGAAGAATATAGAAATTATTATGTTTATGCAACTATTATTGGTAATGAGGTTGAAAATGCTATGGCCAAGCTTAAAAATAAATATCCTTATGCTATGAGCCTACGCTATTTGAAGGAGGAAGTAGGAGATTTTGATATTACTAAGAAAATTTCTGACATTGAATCAATAAGTAATGAGGATTTATTTGCTAAGCTTTATTTTGAACAAAAGGGTAAAAAACTTAGTGATTTTCAGCTTAAGCTTATAAAAAAGCTTTTTGGGGAGTGTGATAATAATGAAGCTAAATAAATTAACAATTGCTAATATTGGTCCTTATAAGGGTGAGCATGTAATTGATTTTAATATGCTTAATAATTCTTTATTTTTAATAACTGGACCCACTGGTAGTGGTAAATCTTATATATTTGATGCGATTTGTTATGCCGTTTATGGTAAGACTAGTGGAGATAATAGAGAAATTAATGATTTGAAAAGTAAATATGCCGGCATTAATGATTTAGCATATGTTATCTTAGAATTCGAATACCATAATAAAAAATATACAATAAGAAGAGAACCTAAACAGCTTAAGCAAAATCAAAAAAAGACTGATGGTGAATATAAGATTAAAGAGGTTAATGCTTCAGCTGTTCTTACAATGCCAAATGGAGAAGTAGTTACTAAAAACGTTGATAAAAAAATGGAAGAAATTATTGGCTTAAGCTATGACCAATTTAAAATGACAATGATGATTGCTCAGGGTGATTTTTATTCTCTTATTAATGCTGACACTAAAGAAAGAGAAGAAATATTTAGAAAAATTCTAAATACAGAAAAGCTTAATGAATTTAGTGATAAGCTAGCATCAGCATTTAGGGAGCAAAATGATGAAATCAATAAAATTGAAGGAAGTATTAATACTGCTAGAGCAAGCTTTAATTTCGGTGATGAACTTGATGATAAAATTAAAAATGATGTTGAAATTTTAAGTTCAATTATTCCTTTAATTGCAGGTAGGCTAGAGTCAGATAAAAATAAATTAAATGAATTAAATGCTATTGCTGATAATAATAATAAATTATTGATGAAAGAAAAATTGAATTTAAATAATGCCAGGATAAATAATGATAATGTAAATTCATATAAGGAAGCATTAAAGGGATATGAGGAATTATTGGCTCAAAAAGATAATTTTAATGAGCTTGATATTAAAATTAATAAGGCCAAAGAGGCTAGTAAAATTATTGATGCTAATAAAAAATGCAATGATTTAAAATTGAAGGCACAAAAATATTTGAAATTAGCGGAAATACTTTCTGAAGATAAAAATAATCTTGCTAAAATTCTTGTTCAAAAACAAAATGATTGTGCTAAAATTCCAAATATTAATGCCGATAATAAAAAAATAAGTGAAGAAATTGCTAATTTAAAAAAAGATATAAATGAACTTGATAGTTTTAATGAAAAGTATCTTAAATATAGCGAATTAGTTAAAGTGAAAAATGTCTTGAATATTGATATTGAAAAATTAAACAAGCAATATTCTAAGAATAAAGAAGTTATTGAAGAGATTAATAGGAAACTTGGTATTTCATATGATGAAGATATTAATAACTGTAATTTAAAAATTCAAGAAATCAAAAATGAAAAGAATAATATTTTGGAATATAATGATTCAGTTAATAACTATATAAATAAAAATAAAGAATATATAACAAATATTAATATTGTTGAAGAATTAAGAAAAAAAGCAAATGAAGCTAGAAATTATTGCCAAGATTATGAAACAAAATATCATAAATCTTTGGCGGGAATTTTAGCTAAGGATCTTTTAGATAATATGCCTTGCCCAGTTTGTGGCAGTATTCATCACCCTAATAAAGCGGTTTTAGTTGAAGAAATTTCTAAGGCTAGACTTGATGAATTAAAAAAGGAAGATAAAACTGCTACGGATATATATAATAAGGCTAATTTAAAGCTTCAACAAATTAGTACTGAAATTACTAGTTTAAAGACTACCCTAGATAAAATATTAAGTGATTACAATAATGATAATATAGCTAGCTTATATCAAGATTTAATTAAGAAATTTGATGATTTATTAGAACCATTAGAGGAAAAATTAAATAAACTAAATAAGTGTAAGAAGAAACAATCAATACAAAAGGAAAATGCTGATAAATTATCATTAGAAAATGAAAAAATTATAAAAAAAATGAATGCTAAGCAAAATGATTTAGTAAAAAATGAAGGCGATGCGTCAAGACTTGATGGTGAAATAAAAGCAAATGAGCATTTAACTGGTAAGGATAAAAACTTGCTTTTAAAAAGAGAACAATCACTTCAAAATGAATATGAAGAAAATAATAAAAATATTGAAAGGCTTAATAAAGAATTAGGTGAGGCTATGGCTAAGGTTAGCGAAAACGAAGCTTCAATCAAAGGTAATTCTAAGCTAATCAATGAAAATCAAATAGAACTAGATGAAGCTAGTAAAGAATTGAATAATTTATTTGCTTCATCTAGTATCAAGAATCTTGAAGAAGCAACAAGATTTTACTTAGGTGAAATAAAGCTAAAGGAATTAGACTCTAGGGCTTCAAAATATAAAATAGACATTTCTGTTAAGGAAAGCTTAATTAATCAATATAAAAATAAAGGCTATGATAAGCTACAAATACTAAATTTAGATGAAATTCAAAATAAGGTAAATAATTTAGAAAAAGAGCTTAATGATTCTAATAAAGTATGTCAAGAGTTTAATTCAAAGTATGCATTAAATGAAAATGCTTATAATACCTTATTAAAGCTTCAGGATGAAAATGAACAAAAATTAATTGAATATAATGATGTTAAGGATTTATATGAGGTAGCAACAGGAAAGGTTAATGGTAGAAAAATTAGCTTTGAGGTTTATTATCAGCTTCAAATATTTGATGAAATTTTAAAAGTGGCAAGCTTTAAGTTTAATAGGATGAGTAATGGTAGATATGAGCTTCTTCCTGGTAAGCCTAAGGCTGGAAACGGACAAATTGGTTTAGAAATAGACGTTCTTGATTTATATAATGGTCAAAGAAGACCTGTATCAGGATTATCTGGTGGTGAATCATTCCAAGCTTCTATGGCATTAGCACTTGCTTTTTCTGAAATAATTGAGGTTAAAGCTGGAGGTGTGGAGCTTAATAGTATGTTTATAGATGAAGGCTTTGGTACCTTGGATAGTGAAATGCTTGATAATACCAAAAAGACTCTTTTAGATGTTGGTAAGCAAACTAATCGAAGAATTGGTATTATTTCCCATATTGCTGAGCTAGAAAGAAGTATTTCATCTAAAATTATTGTTTCTAAGAGTGATAAAGGTTCAAGCTTTAAAATAATTAATGAATGATATGGAGGATATGAAAATGAATAATGACTTTAAGGATTTAAGAATTGTAGATAATTTTTATCAAACATCTGCTTTTTTTCCAATGCCTCTTACTTTAATTGGAACATTGGACGAAAATGGAAATACTAGCTTTGGTGCATATTCTCTAGTATTTCCTTATTATATTGCAGGCAAGGATTTTTATGCTATGGTTTTGGAATGTAGGAATACATCTAATACAGCTAAAGGTATTTTAAAATATGGTAAATGTAGCATTAATTTCCTACCATATTCCAAGAAAAACTTCAAAGAGCACGTTCGTTTAGGATTTCCAGGTGATACTAGAGAAGAAAAAATGAAGGACTTTAAGTTCCATTTAAGTGATGGTATGAGCGCTAATAATAATTCTAATGAAAAATATCCAAAGATTATAAACGAAGCACTTCAAGTATTTGAATGTAGCTGGGTTTCCTCATTAGATAATGCTAGTGATGATCCGATATTAGATGATTATTCTGATTTTGAGTATCATGATTTTAATGGTATTACATCAAAATATGGTGCACATTTTATTTTAAAAATCGATCATATTTTAATGAAGGAAAAGTATTATGATGCGATAATTAATGGTGTTAATCGTAATAATTTTTGCCCGGTTCCAACTAATTTTGGCTATCGAGACTCAAAATATTTTTGGTGCTCTAATTATAAAAAGCCTAATAAGCAGGATGTATTAGATAAAGAGGTTGATCTAACATCTATAAAGTATGCGGCTAATAGAGCTGATGATGTTGTTAAATTTAGTGATGATGCCTTAATGATGCTTACTAAGGTGCCTCGTCCATTTTTAAAAATGGCTTTAAACGGCTGTGTAAAGTGGGCTAAGGAGCATAACGTAGTATTAATTACAGAAAAAGAAATGAAGATTATTAACGATAAAAGAAGCAAAGAGAAGAAAAAATAAGATATTATTTGTAAATAATAAAGATATAACTTGAATTTTCGGTGAAAAAAAGATAAAATTATATTGTTACAATAATATTAATTACGAAGGAGACTTTTCTATGGCAATTGAAGCTGGAGATTTTAGAAATGGATTAACATTAGCAATTGATGGAAAAATATATGTTGTTTTGGAATTTATGCATGTTAAACCAGGAAAGGGTGCTGCAATTCTTAAAACTAAATTAAAGGATTTAAGAACAGGTACAGTACTTGAAAGAAACTTTAACACTAATACTAAATTTGAGCAAGCAATGATTGAAACTAAGCCTGTTCAATATTCTTATGCATCAGGTGATACATATTATTTTATGGATATGACTACATTTGAACAATATGAATTATCTGCAGATGCTTTAGGAGATAATAAATATTATATTCTTGAGGGAATGGATTTAAGCCTACGTTTCTTTGAAAATGAAATTTTAGGTGTTATTCTACCTGATAAGGTTAACCTAACAGTTACAGAGACTCCACCTGCAGCAGCTGGTGCAGCATCAACATCTACAAAGGATGCAACTTTGGAAACTGGACTTAAGATTAGAGTTCCACAATTCATCAAGGAAGGAGATAAGGTTATTATCTCTACAATTGATGGAAGCTATTGTGGAAGAGCTTAATTTTTAATGAATAAGGTTGTTTTAGTTACTGGCAGCGCTAAGGGAATTGGCGCTGCCATTATTAAAGAATTAGCCTCATGTGGATATGATTGTGTTATTAATTATCATACGTCTGAGAGTGAAGCCTATGCTTTAAACGAAGAAATAAAAAAATATAATATTCGCTCACTTGTTATTAAATGTGATGTAAGTAATGAGGAAGAAGTAGATAATATGTTTAATATTATTGAAGCTAAGCTAGGTGGAGTTGATATTTTAATTAATAATGCAGCAGTTGATATTCCTAATATTTTTAGTCATAAGAAAGTAGAAGATTTTAAATTGACATTGGATGTTAATTTAATCGGCGCTTTTTTAACAGCTAAAAGAGCTGAACGTCACATTTTAGACAAAAAATGGGGAAGAATTATTAATATATCTTCAACAAATGGTATGAATACTTATTATCCAATGGGCATTGAATATGATGCATCTAAAGCAGCATTAAATTCACTTACTCATAATTTAGCAATTGAATTTGCACCATATGCTACTGTAAACGCAATAGCGCCAGGATTGATTAATACGGAAAATGAAATTAAGGATTATGATGAAGAATTTATGCAAATGGAACTTGATAAGATTTTAGTTAGAAGAATTGGGGAAGCAAGTGAGGTTGCAAAACTTGTTAAGTTTTTAATCAGTGATGATGCTTCATATATTAATAATACAATTATTCGTATTGATGGTGGACAATATAATAGCATATAAAAAATACTCAGGTTTAAAACTGAGTATTTTTTATATGCTATTTATTTATCGCAAACGCAAAGCTCACAGCCACATTCTTCAGCAAGCTTTGTTGCAAATTTTACGCATTCCTCTTTAGTTTTATAGTGCTTATCCTTTACTTTACCATATTGGTCCATTATTTCCCATGTTGAAGGATTTTCCTTGCATGGTCTTGCAGTAATTTTGTTTGTCATAATAAAAACTCCTTTTTAAAATTTTACTACAAATTTATTATGAGCTTATTAGACATTTTTATACAAATAAATTTTTATTTGTTAATTTCTTTTAATACTGATGATAATGCCTGCATAATACTTAATTTTCCATATTCATAGGTAAGACCACCTTGCATATATAATGTATATGGCTCAACACATGGTGCATCAGCACTAAGCTCAATTGTACTACCTTCTGTAAAGCAGCCTGCGGCCATAATTACATCACATGGATAACCAGGCATTGGAGCTGGCATAATGTAGACACCAGAATCAACAGGTGAAGAGGCTTGAATGCTTCTTGCAAAAGCAACAAGGTTCTTTTTAGTTTTTAATTCAATTATTTGGATTATATCTGTTCTTTTTTCATCATATTTAGGAGATATTTCATTGAAGCCCATTTTTTGTAGCATATAGGCAGCAAATATTTGGGTTTTTAAAGCACTCTTAACAGCATTTGGGGCCATGAATACACCTTTGAAGAAGTTACTGTTTTGATTAAAGTTTGCACCAAGTTCCTTGCCAACGCCAGGAGAGGTTAGACGATCAGCAATCATTTCAATATATTTTGTATCACCGGCAATATATCCCCCTGATGTTGCAATACCTCCACCTAGATTTTTCATAAGTGAGCCTACAACAACGTTTGCTCCAACATGTCCTGGCTCTCTTTTTTCAACTAATTCACCATAGCAGTTATCAACCATTATGATTACATCTTTATTAACACTTCTAATTACCTTAATACATTCTTCAATTTGATCTATAGTTAAGGATTTACGTGAAGAATAGCCACGTGAACGTTGGATTTCAACTAGCTTAACATCATTTTTAGCTAAACGTGCTTTAATTTTTTCTAAATCAAATTTATTATCAATTAAATCAATCTGCTCATATTTTACGCCGACTGGGTTGAGTCTCCTACAATTCCTACCATTTTTAATAAAGAATCATAAGGCTTACCACTTAGTGATATCATAGTATCACCGTGCTTCAATAGAGCACTAAAGGCAAGATATAAGGCATTAGTTCCACTCATAATTTGAACTCTTACAAGAGCATCCTCGCAGCCTAAAATGCTTGCAAATATTTTTTCAAGCTTTTCACGTCCTGAATCGAATATACCATAGCCATTACGGTCAGTAAAATCAGCATATTCAACTCTATTTTCTATAAAAGCACTTAAAATACGATTTGAATTATAAAAACAATTATCATCAATTTCTTTATAAATATCCTTTAAATCAATTTCTGCTTGTTTATTTAGTTCAATAACTTTTTCATCTATATTATCTAATATCATTTAAAATCACCTGGTCTATTTTATCATAAAATAGGAATAATTAAAATGCAAAATGAAAAAGTTTGGGAAATTTGTATTTTTTTCTTGTAAGTTTTAAGAAAATACGATATTATAAAAAGAGTAGTATTTTTAGAGGAGTTTGTAAAAAATGGAATTATGGATATTTTTAATCGTTTCTACAGTTGCCTGGGGCATTGCAGAAATATACTATAAAAAGGGTAATGTTGCTCATGAAAAGTATGCTCATTTAAAAACAACATGTTTTGTTGGCTTGTTTATGGGAATATATGCTCTTGTTATTTTATTAACACAAAACATCAATTATAATCCTATTAATATCGTGATTTATTTACCCGTATCGCTTTGTTATATTGTTTCAATGACCTGTTCATATTTTGGTGTAAGATTTATTGAGGAATCAATTTCTGACCCTATTGAAAATACCTCAGGTGCTATTGTTCCAATTTTATGTGCTATATTTATGCATGAGAAAATTGAAGCTTTACAAATAGTTGCGATAGTAGTTGTTGTAATTGGTATTTTAGGTGTTGGCTTTGTTGAAAACAATGGGAAAACCGACTTAAGAAAAAAGTTAGGTAAAAAGCTTGCTATTTTAGCCTTTGCAATGCCATTTTGCTATGCAATGCTAGATGCTACAGGAACATTTTTAGATATATTCTATACTGATGATGCTTTAACATCTATTTTAAGAGATGTAACGCCTGATACTTTAGAGCATGTTGCTAATTGCTCATATGAATTTACCTTCTTTTTTATGGCAATTGGAATTTTAATTTTCTTTAAGATTAAGCACGTTAAGCTATTTTCTTTAGGAAGTGAAGCAAATGAGGTTATTGAGGGTGAAGTAGGTCTTAAATGGTATCAAAAGGTTGCTTTACAAAAGGATAAGATTCTTGCTGCCTTATTTGAAACTATTGGTCAAGCTACCTATATTTTTGCCCTATCAGAGGGAAAAGGTATAGCAGCTGTAATTCTTGGAGCAGGTACGGTAATTATTTCTTTAACATTATCACGTATAGTTCTTAAAGAAAAGCTTACTAAGCTTCAATATGTATTTATATTAATAATTTTAGCAGGAATTATTTTCTTGTCATTAGTAAGTGAAACATAGCTTTTATTTAAAAGGATATTAAGAGAATTTAAATCTTTTGATATTCTTTTTTTATTTATTAGATAATTAGTTGAATAAATAATAAGTTTGACATATGTTTTATCATGTGGTACAATCATTGCAAGAAAAGGTGATATGGCGTCATGCGTTTATATCAGATTAGTTTTTTTAAAAACTAAGCACAGCAAATGAATATTTGTTAAGAAAGCCTGGTTTCAATTGAATCTTGGCTTTTTTGTTTTCATTTAGATAATAATTAGTAATTGATATAATAGGATATTTTAAATAAATATAATCTTTTGTATGCTTTAATTAATCGTTGCAAATATTTTTGCGAAAATTAATCAATCGTTGCAAATTGCTTGCGATGAATGTATAATATAAATAGGTAAGGTGATCAATTATGCAAAAAGAAAGTAAAACATTAGAATACAAAGAATGTGTTAATAAAACTTATTTAAAAACTGTATGTGCGTATGCTAATTATAATGATGGTGTTATTATTTTTGGAATTACTGATGATTTAAAAGTTGTAGGTATTTCTAATCCTATTGATGAGTGTTTAAATATTGAAAATCAAATAAATGATAGTATAAAGCCAAGACCTAATTATGCATTAAAAATAAATGATGATCAAACAATTAGTTTGTTTGTTAAAAAAGGCCTGGAAACTCCATATAGATATAATGGAAAATGTTATACGAGAAATGATTCTTCAACAATTGAAGTTGATTCTTTAGGAGAAAAAAGATTAGTATTAGAGGGAATGAATCTTAATTTTGAAGAATTAAAGTCAAAGGAACAGGATTTGTCGTTTGAAATAATTGGTAAAAGAATTATTGAGACTTTAGGATTAAAAGAATTTAATAATGATATTTTAATTAGTTTAAATTTATATAGTAATAAAAATGGTTATAGTAATGCTGGAGCATTACTGGCAGATACAAATAAATTTCCGGGAATTGATGTTGTTATATTTGGGGCGAATTTTAATGAATTTAAAAAAAGATATACTATTAAGGGAATTTCGCTTATTAGTCAATATGAAAAAGCATTAGAAATATTTAAAAATGAGTATATAATTGAAAGAATTGAAGATGGCTTTCGTAAAAAAATTGAGCTGATTCCTTTGAATGCATATAGAGAAGCTTTAGCTAATGCTATTATTCATCGTACCTATGATATTAATGCTGATTCAAAAATTGAAATGTATCAGGATAAAATTATAATTACATCACCTGGAGGACTTTTGCCTGAAATTTCTAAAGATGATTTTTTAAAAGGAAGTTATTCTTATTTAAGAAATCCTATTGTTGCAAATGTTTTTCATCGCCTAGAAATTGTGGAAATTTTTGCTACAGGAATTAGAAGGATAAATGAAGCATATAAAGACTCTCTAGCTAAGCCGATTTTTGATATAACAAATAAAGCTGTAAGAGTTATTTTACCATTAATTGATTATAGTAATTTATCAACTAAAGAGTTAAAGGTTTTAAATAGTATGAAAAAGAATTATCATTATAGTAGAAATGATCTTGAAAATAGTAGTGGATTTAAGAAAGATACTTTAATTAGAATTTTAAATGTATTGTGTGAAAAAGAATTAGTATATAAAACTGGGAAAACTAAAAATACTTATTATGAAAAAAAATAAGTGTTACTAATATTTTTGCAAAAATTAACACTTTTAAAAATAATGACAAAATTCGACAAATGTGTTAAAATATACTGGATTATTTCTTTGAAGAACTGTGAGATGATTATATGGATGCTGAATTCTTAACATTAATTGAAGAATATAATAATGATAGAAGCACTATAGAAAAAATTAGAATATATGTTTTAAATCATATATATTCTATTTCTAATATAAGCGAATATATTAAGTTGTTTTTAGATACAGCAACTAATCTTAATGATGAGGTTGGCTGTGCTTTAGCTAATGGTATGTTTTTTTGGGTATATCATGGTACAAACTTAAAGCTTGCTCATGAATATAATCATAAAGCCTTAGAATTATATCATAAGATTCCTGATTATAGTAAAAAAATTGGTTATTTAAGTATATTGAATAATGAGTTTATTGTAGATAATTATACAGGTAAGCTATATGATAGTTATATGATTATGAAGGAAGCAATGGAATTAACTAGTAATAAACAAAACATCAATTATTATTTTGTTTATTCAATTAATGGCATTTATTTATTACTTGATTTAGGATTATGTGATAAGGCTAATGAAATTTTAAATAAAATTAATGAAGATGATATTTATTTATCTAATAGTGATAAGGCAATTGTTTTAAGCTTGAGTGCAAAAATTAATTGGCGTTTAAACAATAATAAGGAATGCTTAAATAAAATTTTAGAGCTTCAAGAATTTAATAATAAAAATCAAGCTTTTGATGATTATTTAATTGCTAGCTATTTGCTTGAATCTTATATAAAACTAGATGATATAGATAATTCTAAAAAGTATGTTGATATATTACTTAAGGAAATTTCTAATGAAATAACTGATAGTACAGATTTAGTAGAAGCTCATTTTGCCTTAGCAAGATTTTATCGATATATAAATGATTATGAAAATGCTTATAAATATTATTCAATAGTATTTAAAAATTACAATAATTTGCTTGGCTCAAAGCTTAGCGGATTAAATGAAATGCTTCCAATATTTAAAAAATATGATATTAATAAATATTATAAAGCTATCGAAGCAAGAAGTGATTTGTTAATGGAAATTAATAAGACATTAAATGTTATTGCTAATGGAAATAAACAAATATACGATGATTTTTCAGAATTTAGATATAAATATTTGTTTGATAAAATGAAGAAGCTTACAAGCTTTATTCAAGATATTAATAAAACCTCTGCCTTTGAGGATATCAAAAATATTGTTGTTAAGGATTTAAAGGACATTTTGGAAGCTAAATTTGTTGATTTAATTTTAGCAACTGCTGATTATAATTACAAAGGAATTGTTTTGGAGAAGCATTCTGATTTGATGATTTATAATAAAAAGGAATTGCTAGGCGAGCTTAATGATTGTGATGAGGTTTTAGCTTTTAGAATGAATGGTATTAATCTTCATTATAACTTTTATGTTGTGGTTGGCTATGGAGTGCTTGGAAATGTAGAGAAGAAGGAAATGCGCTATATGCTTTCGCTTGTTAAGGAGGTTTTAGCTCCAATATTTCTACATATGGAAAAATATAATGAAGCAATGATTAATTATAATCATGATGAATTAACTAAAATTTATAATAGATATGGCTTAAATTATATTTTAGATGAAAAATTTAAAGAAAATAATAATGTTTATCTATTAATGATGGATATTGATGATTTTAAGCATATAAATGATACTTATGGTCATGAGTGTGGTGATTTAGTGCTAATTAATACCGCTAAGGCTTTGGATGAATTTTTAGGTGATAAAAATGTTGCAAGAATTGGTGGCGAGGAGTTTGTTGGCTTTATTGGTGGTATAGCTGATATAAAAGATAAATTAGAGAAGCTACTTAATAAAATTAGAGGTATGAATGTTAGTTTTAATGATTCAATAATTGATATAACTATTTCTATTGGCGTTTCCTTAATGACTAAAAAGGAAGAATTTAAAAAGGCTAAGATTGAAGCTGATAAAAAGCTATATCTTGCTAAAAATAATGGAAAAAATCAATATATTATGTAATTAATAAAACCAGACTTTTTGAGTCTGGCTTTATTATATTTAATTATTTTTTAAATAGGATAGATATTCATCAAATGTAATTGTAAAAATGATATGATTGTTTTTTATTGTTGTTTCTTTAAATCCAAGATGCTTAAACAAATTGATGCTTCTGATATTATCAATGTGCACTTTAGATATTAATTTGTTTATACGCCATTTAAAAAATACTTCATTTAAAATTACTAAGATTGAATGATAAGCAATTTTCTTTCCCCAATTATTAGGGTTGCCTATAGCAATAATAATTTCATATTCTTTAACAGCTTTTGTTCTAAGCGTTATAAATCCAACACATTTTTCTTCATGAGTGTCGATTAAGAAAAAACGAGCATCCCTATTCAAATAATAGGTTAAAAGATCTGCTCTTCCTGAATTAATGATTTCTTCTAATGATGATGCACTATTTGGATCCTCATTTAAATATTTTGTGACATCTTTATTTTCTAGCCACATTATAATGTTTTTGGCGTCAGATAATCTGACGTCTAGCCGTAAATTAATCTTCATGGCTTCCTCCTTAAATAATAATTAGTAAAGCCTGTTAGATAAATCTACTGGTTCTTTAAATATCTAGTATAACACATTTTTTTAAAAAAGAAAGATAAAAAGTAGAAAATGTCTAAATTTGTCGATTATAAAATTGTAATTGATAGAATGGGTGGCATCATATATGCATAATCAATAAAATGATTAGGGGCATAACAATTGTCTATAATTTAGTAGTTGAACGTTATGTGACTAGAATAAAGATGCGTCATCTGTATTCTATTTTAGTACGAAAGAGTTGCTTTATAGTGACTCTTTTTTTGATAAAAAAATATTTTAGTAAAAGAAACAAAAAACGAAATATGTCTCTTTTATTATGTCGATAATTGACTTATTAACTCGTTTATAATAAAATTTGTGCTATGACCTTGGAGGATTAAAAATGATAAAAAACAAGTGTGTATCTTTAGTATACAAAACAATATTGATTACAATTTCTTTTCTGGCTATTTATACAATGATTATTAATGTTAATCCATCAACATTTGCTTATTTTACAAATTTAAGTAATGTTCTGGTTTTTATAATAATGCTTATAGTTTGGATTAATACGATTAAGGATGTATGCTTTCATAAAAAGTATAACGAGGCAAATAAGCATTTAGTAAGAATTAAAGGAGTAGCCACCTTATGCATAATGGTTACTGGATTGGTTTATGCATTCTTACTTGCTGACTATACTAAAAAGAGTAATTATACTGTTCAAAATCTATCTGTTCATTATATAATTCCCTTAATGACAATTCTTGGTTATTTTTTTTTTTATGAAAAAGGATTAATTAAATGGTATCATCCAATCATTTGGGTATTTTCAGCTTTGCTATATTTACCATTTATATTTATAAGAGCATTAATTTTGACACCTAATACATCACAAGTTAAGTATCCATATTTTTTTATTGATGTTGACAAACTTGGTGTTGGTGGTGTTGCAATATGGTGCATAATTTTGGTTGTAGTATTTTCTATTCTTGCCTATTTAATTTATTTGTATGATAGATTAAGTTATAAGAAATTGACAAAGTAAGTAATTGCTAAAACAGCTTTTACTTACTTTTTTCTTACTAAAAAAGTATAAAAAAAGGATTTTTTTCTTTGAAATTAAAAAAAATCACTAAAGAAAACATTTTTATATGTCGAAAGTGATGAAAATGTGAAATGTTTGTTTGTATAATATGTCGAATTATGGTATAATTTAAGTGTAGGTTTCAATTATAATTAAATAGAATTAATGATGAGGAATATTTACATTATTCCCGTTTGATTATGTTATAAATTTATACTTTTAATAAAGTGAGGTATCTAGATGAAGAAAAAGATAAGTAATATTTTAAAAAATGTATTGTTCTTATTGGCGATTGTTTTTGTAATCAATAACAAATAAAGCATTAGCAAGCAATAATGATAATGCTTCTTTAAGTGCAGAAGAACAAGAAGAAGATCATAATCATGATGAAAAGCTTGCGAATATAGAAACAGATGAAATATTAGATGATGCTAAAAACGCAACAACATATAAGATTAAAGATTGTAATAAGACAACATGGATAATTTCTAATGTTTCTGGCGATACAGCAATTATGACATTTGATTCTTCAAGTACCAACAAGGATGTATATGTTCCAGCCGGAAATACTTATACAGGTTTAGATTTATATACAAATCAAATTGTATCATTCTCTTTCTCATGGGGAAGTGGATCATTAGCTTATTGTAGTGGAGCAAATTCTGTTACAATGAGTGACGATGTTGGTAGTGCTTATATTAAAAATTTTAGTGGAACATTAAGATATGCTGAAAGAAACTGGTGTGCAAATGAAAATCATACCTATAGTGAAAATATGGGAACGACAGCTGCTACATGTACTGGAGCGGGTTATATAACGTATAAATGCAAGTATTGTAAAGCAACTACAGAAACAACAAATGCTAATCCTCTTGGCCATAATTTTACAAAAACAGGAACATTTAGTGGCTTTTCTTATTCTACATGTTCAAGAAATGATGGATGGAAAACAAATTCTAGTGGTTATATGGTGCCAGCAAACTATGCTGATAGCATTAGCAATGAGATTAGATTTTCAATAACTGTAAAATCAAATAATGGCTCAATTAGAGTTAATTATTCAGTTCTTTCTGAAGAAGATTGTGATTATTTATACCTAAGATTATATAAAGGTGGAACAATTGTTTCTGGGTGTGATTATGAATCTTCTGGAGACTATCAAGATACTTATTATGATTTTACTAAACTAACCTCAGGCACTTACGAATTACGCGCAATTTATGAAAAGGATGATTCTAATAGTGAAGATGGTGAGTATTGTCAAATTGAATCTATTAAGCTTACTGATGCTGTAGAAGGAACACTTAATTTGTCAGTATATAGTGTAAATCTTGCATGGGGAAATTCAAATTATATTTTTTCTATTAGTTCATCTACATCAACATCTTTTTCAGTTACTACATCA
>CALCWU010000133.1 GCA_937905855.1 uncultured Mollicutes bacterium | reverse complement strand
TTCTAATAGCATCAATACAAAGTCCTTCTTCATTATGACGATAATCTTTTAATAAAGTATGTTCAACATAATAACTTTTACCACATCCTGGTGTACCATATACTATTAGGTTAATTCCAAATTTATTTAAGCAATCATAATTAAATATTTTAATTTCATCACTCGAATCATTATTTTCGCTTACATTTTCATTTAAATCAAAAGATAAATCTTCAGGTATTATATTTTTTATTCTAGTAGACAATCTAATTCCCTTATCTACTTCAACATTAAAACTTTCTTTTATTGTATCATCATATTTATTTGTATTATTTAAAAATTCCTTGGATGCAATTTTAACATTATTCTTTTGTGCACAAATCCCAAAAATCATTCCAAATAATCTATATCCATCAGTAGAATACTTTTTATGATAATCAATCAATAACTCAAGCATTTCTTGTTCATTCAACTGAACATCATCTAAAAATCGCTTATAAAAATCAGTTGATAAAATAGGATACACTTCAATATCATGTTCAAGTTTTTCAAAAACAATATTTGTAATAGTTCCATATAACAAAGAAGTTAACAGCTTATTATTTTCAATATCCTTAGGAATAGAAAGAAAAACTCTAGTATCGTTTATTCTTAATTTAACATTAAGCTGATAACTTACAAAATTATAATCACTCAATCTTTTGAATTTTTCATCAAAAGATTCTATAAATTTTGAAGCATATTTTCCTAAATATTTTTTAGTCTGTTTTAAATAGGATTTACATTTTTCCACATTTAAAACTATATTTTTTTTAGAAAATAAAGAATTATCATCAATATCGAAAAATTCTTTAAAGTCATTAAATAAAGCAGTTTTACCTAAAAAATATGTTCCTGTAACACTAGTATCAACATCATTTTTAGGATTAGAAGTATAATATCTACCTTTTTTAGAAGCATCCGTATATTTAACTTCCACGATAAGACGTTGTTTTTCAAAATATGAAGACATTGTTTTTTACCTCCTTAGTCAAAAATCTTTGTTTCAAAAATACATTTTAAAACAGCAATCATTACATCTACAACTATAGAATTACCCGCTTGCTTATAGGCTTGTGCTCTAGAAACCACAATTTTATAATCATCTGTATAACCCATTAATCTATGAGCTTCACGTTCAGTGAGCATTCTTACTTTACCAAAATCATTGCTTCCATCATTTGAAAAATAATTATCAACCCCTGCTCTATGTCGATTTCCCATCGTTTTTAAAAGTGTTCTAGCAATATCCTTATTAATTTCAACCTTTTGAACAAATGTTTTTGTTCCAGTTTTCATCACATAATCATATAATTTTTCACTTAAAAAATACTTAGAATCAACTGAACCCTTTACAGGATTAAGAACTATTTTTGAATCAACATTTAACATATTACCAAATGCACAATTGTCCTCCATATAATCATTCATTTTAGTTGTAAGTTCTAAAGTTTTAGGAGGAAATTCAAAATCAATTTTATCTTTAAATCCTACAACAAATAATCTTCTTCTTGTTTGAGGAACACCATAATCAGCAGCATTAAGAACTGCGAATTTATAATGATATCCAAGAGAATCAAAAATACCTTTAATAATAGTCCATGTGTTTCCATTATCATGTTGAAGTAAATTTCTAACATTTTCATAAATAAAAACCTTGGGCTCAATCTCTTTTACCAATCTTGCAAATTCATAGAAAAGCGTACCACGAGCATCTTCTAATCCACCCTGAAAGCCAACAGAAGAAAAGCTTTGACATGGACTTCCTCCTACAAATAGATCCACTTGACCTTTAAAATCAGTTCCGTCTAGAAGCATTATATCTTGATAAAATCTATTTGGTTTAAGTTCAGAATAGTTAGCTAAATAACTTTCTTGAACATAATTCTTTTTTCGAGTTAATTTCTTATATAATTTTTCTAAATACTCATGTTTTTCATCGGCGTTATTTAATGTTTTAATATATTCAAACTCTTTATTTTTATCATAAGAAATATCATCTCTTTCACCATTATCACAGGCAAAGACAACCTCATACTCTTTTGACATTCTTTTTAACGCAAATTCAACTGCTCCTATGCCACTAAAAACAGTTGCTAATCTAATTTTACTCATCAAACTTCACAACTTTCATAATTTCTTTTACTATATTTTCCAAAACATTTACAACAATGGAATTACCAGCTTGTCTATATGCTGGAACATTTGGAACTACAATTTTATATTCTTCAGAAAAACCCATTAGTCTCATACATTCTCTATATGTTAATTGGCGGCATACACCTTTTTGACCATTCCATTCTCCGACATATGCTCGTTTCATTATTTCTTTATTATCTTTTACAACATCATAAGGTACAAAAACGAAATCACCATTCCAATTAAATTGTTGATTTGCCTTTTGTGTTTGAATTACCTCATGATTAACACGAGCTCTATTTCTATATTTAGGATTAGTTACAAATTCAAAGCCTTTTTTTCCTAAATAGTGCTTTGTAGCAACAGGTTCTCCTTCAAGATAATCAAACATAGTTGTAGTTCTTTTGATAGGTTCAGGAAACTTAAAATCAACAGTTTGGTCCTTAAATCCTACAACAAATAATCTTTTTCTATCTTGCGGAATACCATAATCCATAGCATTTAAAACACTAAAATAAACCTTATAGCCCAAAGACATAAATACTTCTTTAATAACCTTCCAAGTGTTTCCTTTATCGTGACTTAACATTCCAGGTACATTTTCGTAAATAAATACTTTAGGCTTCATTTCATTAACTAATCTAGCATAATCATAAAATAATGTCCCTCTAGCATCTTCCAAGCCAGCACGCTTTCCAATAATGGAGAAGCTTTGACATGGACTTCCACCAACAAAAAGGTCTACTTCATTTTCGTGATTCTTGCCATCAATGAATCTTATATCATCATACCAGTTTTCTTCTTTTATATCATAATTTGCAAAATAAGAATCTTTTACATAATTGTGCTTGTTAGTTGCGTCATAAAGAGATTTAATATATAGGTTCTTATCTTTATCATCCATATTAAAAATTTTATTTTTAATTTCTTCAGGATCAATATCTATATATCTTTCACCTGTATCGCATGCAAATACAATATCATATTTGATATTCATCTTTAAAAGTGCTTGTTCAATTGCACCAATACCACTAAATACAGTTGCGAGTTTCATCCTAAAACCTACTTTCAAAAATACACTAGTAATATTGTAGCAAATTGCATACTAAATTACCAGACTATTTTAGAATCTTTTTTCATTTTCTCAATTCCATTTTAATCAATAAAATTTATCATAGCAAATAATCAAACACATCAATTGCTCCCTTACGAGTTAAATTTCTATGATGTGCTTGGTTTTTGTAATTTCTTAAACAATTATAACATGATGTTTTAATATCACAGGTACAATTACTAATCTTGTTTTTTGATAATTTAAGCGCTTCTTCAAATTTTTTCATATTCAATAAACGCTTAACATGACCAGCTCCACCAGGGATATCATCGTAAATAACTATTGAATATTTTCCATCTGATTCAGTACTGATGACACCACTAATGTCATTTCTATCAATTGTAAATGCCTCGCTTATTCCATCTAAAAGAGCATACATAAATGAAATAATTTGATGAAATTCAAAATGAGCTTCAAATTTCATTTTTATAACATCAGTTCTAAAAATATATCCTAGAGACATTCTTTCAAGTTTGGTTTCATGACAATCGCCAAAAACAAATTTATGTTTTTTTGTAATTGTCCATGCATTCATGCTTCTTGCTTCTTTATCTATTACTGTATATCCACACTTATTACACATATAGAATGGATTTTCATTTAGAACAATTAATTTATCATTTTTATTTGAAACAAGAACAGCCTTTTCTTTGTATTTAATCTCCGTATCAAAAATACCTTCACCTAAATATTGAATATCATTTGAATATGTTTTTTTAGGTTTAATCATTTTAGATTGACTTATCTTGCTTTCGGCAATAAATCCTTTTTTTGGAATAATAAAATATTGACTAGTTTTATTTATTATAAGATTAGATGCTTCGCATTCCTTACATTTTTCTAATCCATTTGGATTTACACTATAATTAATTTTATTACAATTAGGACATTTAAAATAATAATACTTAGTAATATCTTTACCTCTAGGTAAGGCAACATATCTTGAAGTATATTTTTTTCCTTCGGCAATAACTTCAGAACCAGGCGCATATTCAGATAAAGCAATTTGTAAGTCTCTTGTTAAATCAACCTTAGCATTTTGCTGTGCAATAGATAATTTGACAGTATCAACCGGAAAACCGTATTTAGGAATAATATTATTTGATGCTAAAGCATCAATGAAGCTCTCTTCGTTCTTTTGCTTTATTTCACTTTTATAATATCCACCAGTTTTCATATCACCAGCTTTAAATGCCTCTAAAGCTAAATCATTCATTTCTTTTGCATAGGCATCAAAATCAATTTTATAATTTTTCAAAATTCCATCTGATCCGATTGCTGCATCAACCCATCCCCAATTTAAATACTCACTAAGACCTGTGTCAGTAATAAAATGGTTAATAAATGCATTAAGTTTATCATCCGACTTGCTCTTAATGTAATTTTCAAACATTCCATAATGCTCCATAAAACGTCCAATGTTATCAAAATCCTCTTCATGTAGTTTCAAATAAAAGCTTAATGCTGTATCAATAATATGACGTAAAACGATCTTTTTGTTTGAAATTTGAAACAATGGTGGATTAATATTTCCAGCAATCATTTTTTCTGGATTTAAAAAATAAGTATAATCGTGAGATGATGTTCCACAAAATGTTAATACAAAGGCAGATGAATCTTCACCACGACCAGCACGACCAGCTCTTTGAACATAATTAGCTGGAGTAGGTGGAACATTTCTCATAAAAACTGTCTCAAGAGTTCCAATATCAACACCCATCTCAAATGTTGTTGAGCAGCTTAACATATTTATTTTTTTATCCTGAAATTCCTGCTGAATTTTTGAAGCCTCTTGAGCCTGAAGTTGGCCTGTATGTTCCCTAAAAACTAATCTTTCAACCTTTTTAGTCATGTATTCTTTTCGATAATAATTATCCTTAAATACAACATTAGGATCACATTCAACAAGGGCTTTTGAACTACAACTTGGACAAATACCTTTAACATTGTATAACGTTAATGATTTGCATTTTTTACATTGATACCAATGAGCAATTTTAGGTCCAATTAATACAAAATTATTTGCAGGCACCTTAAATATTGAATCAATAGAAGTTTGATCCTCATTCTCACTCTTAATCAATTTAGTATTCACCAATAATTCAAAGCAAGTCTCTATAAAATCACTAGCATGTTCTTTATCATAATTAGTAATAGCCATTACATAATCAACTAGTTTATTAGTTTGATTTGAATTAACTGGTAATAAACTTCTAACATTTTTAGAAATGTCATTTCCCTTTGCATTAATTATCTTTGATCCTAAATCTTTATTAAGGATAACATAGTTATCAAACATTCTATATGAAAATTCATTCTTTTTTTCATCTATAGTTAAATTAGATGAATCATAATCAATCGCAGGAACATTTCTAAAAAAATTAATAATGATATTTAATAATTGGTACAGTTCATCATATTCTAATGTTAAATCAATATTTTTATTTTTAAAATAGTCGTTTAAATATTGTTCAAAATCCTTAATACACTGCAAATCAGCTTGAAAAGCATATATTCCTAAGCCCTCAGCTCCATTAGTTCCATCAATATTTAAAAGTTCATTTAAAATAGTGATCCAAGCGTTCTTATTGTCTCCATCACTTTCATCTGCAGAATATTCGTTATCAAATAAATTATATTTATTAATTCTATTTTCTAATTTTGATCTTAATTCATTAAATTTAATAGGTGCAGTTTCATTCTCACATACATCAAATAAAAGTTTCTTTCTTAAAAAACGTTCATGGTTATAATTACAAAATGAAGCCGCAAATGATGCTTGTTGTCGACCATCAGAAAATTCAAGTAATTGCTTAGTATAAACCTTTTTGGGCTTTATAACAAATGGTGATTCAAATGGATTTTTCACCATTACTTGTTTAACATCTTCTTTTTTATCGATTGCCTTCATAACAATTTGGGTTAGAACTGCTGTTGTTGCATCCTTTCCCAAATAGAATGAAGAAACAATTCCAGAATTCGAAGACTTCTTACAACAAGGACAATAAGTTATATTGTTGTTAAATAATATATTACTCCTTGCTTTAACATTAGAATCGTCCTTTTTAACCTTATAAATATCCTTAAGATATTCCTCTCCACAATTGCAAAATGAAGGATTTGTTTCATTAGCCTTGTGAATTTTACCACACTTTGTACATAACTTATAATTTTCTAAAAAATCAATATCAAACTCAGATATATCATCATTAATGGCAAAATAATCAACAGGAATTGTCTCTCCTTCTTCGATATTTTCATAAATATCTAAATCAGTATTTTGTTTTAAAAAACCGCCCTCAATTTTACCAATAATATAAACATTACTACATTTTTTACATTTTCCGATTTCAAAAGTTTTAAAATCATCAATCATTAAGCAACGTTGAAGACTTAAATCCTTAGAATCATTAAGTGTTACAAAGCAACCATCAACTGTTCTAATAAAGGTATGGTATTTTATATCAAATAATTCTCTAGTGTCACTGTAAATATATGAAACCAAATAAACAAAATCAGATAGATTTTTCTCATTCATTTCATCCTTAAAGTAATCATATACTGTGCTAAATAATTCACTTTTATTTAAAATTCTATCAAGATGCTTAACATTAATATCACCCTTAAAGGTCTTTAACAAAGCTTCCGTTTTTTCTAAACCAGTAACATCACAATACTTACTTAAAATTTTAAGTACACAAGCAGCATCATCCAAATTTTCCTTTATCTTTGAATAATCCGCTCCTTCTATCATATATAATTCATCACAAACAAATCTTTTTCGCTTTGAAAAAATTATATCGTCATATGTGTAATGTGCTGAGGTTAAAGAAGTTGCAAAGCTTATTATTTCATCTTCACTTTTTCCTTGTTCACCTAAGGTTGCTGAGGTAAGAATGAATTGAGGTTTTTTTTGAATTTTTTCAGTTAATCTTCTTAATAGCATTCCAACCTCAATGCCAAGGGCACCATTATATGTATGTGCTTCGTCAAGAACAATAAATTGCCATTTATTTGCCTTTTCAGGGCTTAAAATATCTCTATCCTTAGGTCTTAATAAAAGATACTCAAGCATTGAATAATTAGTAAAAAGTAAATGTGGAGGATTTTCTCTTATTTCTTCACGTGTTACCAACTCATTTTCAGGAATATCACAATTATATGCCACACTAAGTCTTTTTCTTTCATCTTTAGGGTTTATATGATCCTTAGTATCGCCAACATATCTTCCAAATTTTATTTTTGGGTAGGTTGCAAGCAACTTTCTAATCCTTTTCATTTGATCATTAACAAGAGCATTCATTGGAAATAAGAATATTGCTCTTACACCCGGCTCATCAATATCCTTTGAATTCATTATATAATTGATAATAGGATATAAATATGATTCAGTTTTTCCAGAACCAGTACCTGTTGTCACAACAATGCTTCTACCATTTGCTATTTTATTTAAAGCTTCAATTTGATGCAAATACAGACTTCTATTAATATTGATTTCGCCTAATTTTACAAAATCGTTGTTTAATGTTCCATCAGCACATAATTCCTTAATGGTTTCACCGGATAAAAAAGGTAACATTTTATTCAAATATGGTCCCTTAACTAATTGAACATTATCTAGTTCTTTATTAAATTTGTCATTATATGTTTCATCATCTAATGTAAATGTAGATTTAACATAATCTCGATATTCATATTCAAGCATTTTTGCTTGTTCAATAGGTGTTAACTTTCCCATTATACTCTCCTTACAAATTCCAAATCAAATTCATCAATAGGTAAAAGTTCTTTATGATCACCATTATAAATTGATTTATTTTTAGGATCATATAAAACCAAATCATCTTCACTAAAAATAACAGCTTTACAAAATCCATACTCGTCAATTCTCGTAACAAATTCTATTTTTTGATCGCGTAATTTTTTATAAAGATCACCACTAGTTTTACCATTATTATCTACATGCTTAGAAAAAAGCAATACCCTGTAAGTTCCAGATGATAATTTATCTTTTACCTGTAAATATGTATTTATAATCTTATTAAATTTCTCAAATTGCTCGTTATTTCTATAAAAATAACTTCTAGATCCTTTAATCATAAATATAGAACCGTTTAGTTTGTCCATATCATAGTAAACATATCTGCCCTCAAAAAGTAAAATATTTTTAAATGCAGACATATTAAAATAATTAATGCTGATATCATAAGGTGAAAAAGAATTAATATCACGTAAAATTAACTCATTACCACTATTTTGTATTTTAAATTCCTTAGCATAGTTTTCACTTTTAATGTTTATTGTTATCTCATTTTTTCCTAAATAATTAGGGGTTATGATTAATGAATTGCCGTTAGAACTATAATCAATTTTTAAATCCTCAAAAATCAAATCCTTAACAATTCTTACACAATATTGGTTATCTTCATCATCAATCACATTTAAATAAATAGATTTACTAAAAATTGACTTAAATGAGGAAGTCGATATAATCGCCTGTCCCACAATTCTTTTTATGTTCATCTTATCAACAAATACTCTTTTATTTTCATCAAGAATTTGGATTTGTTTAATTGCAACACCTGCAAGGGCAATTTCCTTTTCTTTAATTAAATCATCCTTCCATATAAAATTATCAAAAGTATACCACTGTTTATTAATTTTATAGATTGGTCTATCAAAGGTTAAGATAATCGGCAAATCATTATAACTATCATAATCAAAAAATAATGGTTCTTCCCAATGATCAGTCAATTTAAAATCAAATTCTTCCGTTTCATAAATTGAAGATGAAACAACAAATTTATATCCACTTTCAAATTTTGTATATACCTTAAAATCATTATCAATAACAAAATTAAATTCTGTATTTGATAATGGCTTTTTATTACCTAATAGTTGCAAATACACATTATAATAATCATTTTTAAAATTTGAAAAATCAATTGCTACATAAGAGAAATTATTGTTCTTAGTTACTCTAACAAAATTTTCATCTAAGTGATATTTTTTGTTATTAATTACTAAAATTACCATTTTTGGATCCTCTTTAATAACAAAAACAACCTGATGAACCTTATTATAAATTTTATTATTTACATCATATTTAAAATACGCATTTTTAGCTATATTTCCATATATACCAGAATTTGGTGTAGAAATAAAATCTATCAAACAATTAGAAAGTGGATACTGTAGATTGCTATAAACATGTTGAAACCAAATATTATAATTTTTCTTTTCAACTACTTGATTGCAATCATTTAATATTTCATTCTTATTTAATACAAACGTAATTATCTCGTCATTATGATCGCTGTGATTTTTCACTTCATAGCCGTTATTATTAAATAACAAAAAATCACGATGTAAGTTATCATTACTATCATAAATAATAGAATCATTAGATTTTAACTTATAAGAAATACGATTCAATGGATTTCTTATTTCAAATCTTTCAGATTCTAATCTATATCCACCAATCATATCATTTGCATGAAGATTTATTCTTTTTTCTATAAGATCATTTCCATTATAAATTTCCATCGCTAATGATGATTTTTCATAAATATCAGAAATCATATCTTCGCGTGTTTCTAAATAAACACTATTATTTTTAAATACAAATTTAGGAACCCACTTTACAAATTCTGTTCTTTTCTTTGCCTCTGAAACACCTTTTTTCTTTTCTTCCTGCGAAATATTTTTTATCCATTTATTATAAGCTACACTAAAATAAGAAGACATATCAAATTGTTCTTTGTCCCAATAAAAATTATCAATAATTTTGATTATTTTTTGAGTCAAATTAATTAATGAGTTTAGTCCATATTGACTTGTAATGATTTTTTTAGTTGATTGCTTTAATTTATATGTCTTTAAACCATGAATATTTAAAGTATCAGAATTATCCGATGATGAAATTTGCTTGTGTAATGAATCAAAAACAAATTTTAAATCTGATACATCAAAGTCTCTTAATGAACATCTTAAATTATAAACATATATATCATAACAAAATACAAAATAATCATACATAAAATTGAAAGGTATTATTGAATGAATTACAGGTAAATCAATTAAACGTGAATTGTCAAAAAAATTCTTATATTCTCTTAAAAATTCTCTTAATTTATTTTGAAAAACAACATCATTCATCTTACCCTTTGCTTTTGCAAATTTATCACATACATTGTCCCAAAAACCACCATCATAATATTTAAGAGCTATCAATGTCAGTGCCGTAAAGATATATTCTGGATGTTTATATTCAGATGTATTAAAGTTAATATATGCAAAAATCTCTGGCGCTGCAAAATTATATATGTCCGCTTCAAAATTATTATCATCAAAATAATCAAATAATAATTCGCCAATCAATTCTCGCTTATTGTATTTTTCTTTTATTTCACGAAAAAATTCTTCATACTCCATTATACTAACTTTCTCCTAAATCCCTAATTATTTTATATTTAATTGTTTCTTTAATAATTGTCTTCTCTTGGTATCACTCATGTTGATAAATTCATCTTCAAAATGATAACCAAGTAAATTAATCATTGCATTATATTGATCAAATGTAAATTTGTTATCTAAATACAATCTTGTAAAAGAATATTGTATTTGTGAATCACTTAAGCCTTGCTTTTTTAAAGTCTTTATAACGTCTTTTGCTTCATCTAATTTCATTTTTTATTCTTTAGGGTATACCTTTAGAATATTGGTATTTGGTAGGTCGATATCCTTAATACCAATAATTGCATAGATATCACCCTTTACTATCTCCTTATTTATTTTTACATTAACCTCTTTAGAATCACCAATTGCCTTTTTAGGACACATTAGCTTACCTAAATAAAGGCCTTCATTTATTTCTACAACTGCATAATATTTAAGCTTTTTGTTAAAATTATAATTATTCTTACAAGCCTCAATAAATTTCTTAGGATTATCAAATAGATAATCATCTACATAATCTAAATAATCCTTATAATCATTTAAAATCTTATCATAGGCATCCTTAGTAAAAGGAATAGAAAACAAATAATTATCTAACGCATCATAAAAATGATAAGCTAGGTTATTATTTTCATCATAGCCTAAATATAAATTAGAAGCATTTTTATCCTTAGCATATTCACTTAAAAATACCTCATTTATTTTTAAAGCCTTAATATTTAAATCATTAGCTAAAGCTACAAGCTTTGTTTTTAAATCATATAAACTGCTTGCACCCTTAATCTTAAAGCCAAATAAATCCTTTTTAGCCTTCTCTTTAATATAATAAAGAGCTGGTATTGTATTGTAAATTAAAACAATTTGTTTATCATTATCAACATAAGATAGCGCATGGTCTATCTTAACCATTTTATGACAATGTGGACATTCATATAAAAATGTCTCGTCACTAATAATATTTTTTACATCAGAATTAGCTGATGTAAGTACATCCCTTAACTCTACCTCAAATTCCTCATTACAAAATTCGCATCTAATATTTTTATTCATTTATTCCACCCATTCTAACAATTCATACCCTAATGGATCCTACAAGCATTATGAAAAATAAAGTATTTATTAATGAGTTTATAAATATCTTAAAATTACAATTGAGGGGACGAGCTTGTAGGACCTACTAGAATATGAATCATTTTTATTTACTTTTTTATTTTATCATATTTTTAGATAGAATTGTTGTAAATTTTACATAAAAGTTATAATTTCAGCTTTTTTTCACAATTTTTTAAGATATTTAGCATATCAGCTGGTAATTTATCATAAATAATAGCCATTAAATTATCTGGTATTTGCTTATAATAGGCCTCAGCAATAGCCATACTTATGGCAGCTAGAGTATCAGAATCACCTCCAATAGAAATAGAGGTTCTAAGACAATCTAAGAAATCAGTAGATATTAAGAAGCAATAAATTGCTTCAGGTATAGTATCCATACTTGTTTCATTAAACCTATAATTTAAGACTAAATCATCATAATTTAAATCTTTAATTTTAGGATACATTTTTATAGCATATTCCTTTAATTCATTTTTGGTTGCTCCCATTTTAGCCTTATAAATCATCATTGCCGTTACATAAGCTCCCTTAATACCCTCAGGATGATTATGAGTTACACTTGTAACATTATAGGATAGCTCATATACCTCATCTTCACTTTTGGCTATTAAGCCAATAGGAGAAATACGCATACCAGATCCATTGCCATATGATCTATATGGCTTTACATCATCTGTAAAAAGCCATCTTGCAAAATTACCACCATAGCCTCTATTAGGATATTTTCTTCCCCATTTTTTGAATGTCTCAATTATTTTATCCTTATCACGTAAATAACCATTTAAATACATATCCCATACGGCAATAGTCATTACCGTATCATCAGTAAAATCAGATTCATTAGTAATAAGCTTAAAATCCTTAGTTCTAATATTATTAAATTCAAATCTTGATCCTACAATATCACCAATTATTGCTCCAAACATTTTATCATTACTCCTCAATTTTGTAGCCTTCTATGTTTTCCTTAAATTTAGGACAAGGCTTACCTTCATAATAAACATCATGTGGCTTAAATGAATAAGCTCCACAAGTACAGCTCTTATAACCCTCTAGCAATGCTCTTACGCAATTTTTACAAACAATGTTAGAGCTTGTCCCTCTAAAATAAACAGTATCATCTTTCATCTTTAAATCCTCCTATAGCATATTATATAAAAGCTTATAGCCTGTATCATCAAGCTTATCAATAATCTGATTATATTTATCCTTCATTCTTTTAATTTCCTCTTTATCAATTAAGGCTAAATAGCTAATTAAGCTTTTATGAATATTCTTATTATAATAAAGCTTATCACCATTAATTAAATATTCTCTTGGACAGATGGAAAAGGCCACCTTAATGGTATTAAGCTTTAAATAATCATTTTTATTTTTTAAAATCGTAAATAATAGATACTCCATATCCATTCTAAACTGCATATAATTGCATTCAAGCCACCTTAAGCCAATATTTTTAAACCAATCCTCTAATTCCCTCTTAAAAAATGAAAGCTCGCTATTTTCCACCTTAAAAAGCTTCATATAGAATTCATAAAGACTATCATTTAAATTATCCCTAATATAATAAATAGTATCATCAAAAAGACCTAAGGCAACTAAATTCTTAATCTTAATAAAATTCATCGCATTAAGCGTTAATCTAAAATCATCAACCTCACTAATATAAGATAAAAGCTCATTAGTTTTTTGCTTACTTTTAGTAGCATTAGAAACAATATTATAGTAATCACTATTATTAAATTGTAATTTAGCTACACTTCTTACCTCAAATTGATATGAATAGCCCTTATGAAATAAACAATCATTTATTTTGTAAATAATATTTTTATTCTTACTAGAATCCATTATTTTCTTAAGTTCTAAAACAATCTCCTCCTCAGTTTTCTTATTACCCTCAAGCTTGGCCACTATATTATATAAATTCATATAAGCTTCACTCCCTCAATTATTGAATAATAAATAGCTCGATAACCATTATCATTAAATGAATCCAGGATTTCGATTTTATCTTTATAATATTCAAAAATTTCCTTAATAGCCTTAGCCTTAAAGCTATTAATATGTTTATTTATTAGGGTTTTACCACTAATAAGATCATCATTATATTCACTAGCCTTAAAATAATCCTTACTACATACTAAAAACTTAATCTTAATAGTATTAGCTATTTTAGCCTTCAAATCGCTAAGTAAATACTCAATCATAAAGGATAGCTTAACAAATTCATTATCTAAATCAAGATTAAAGCCTAAGGGATTAGCTAAATATTTCTTTAGTTTATTAAAATATTCAATATTATTTTTATGCTTAATAGCTATAAATAAATCAAATACACTCTTAAGCTTATTTTCCTTAATAAGCGGCTGCCAAGCCTCATATTGCATAATATAAGAAATATTATTAAGCTTAACCCTTTGCATTGTAATAATACTTAAAGCTACATTATCAATTTCCCTAGTATAATCAATTAAATATTTAGTAATTTCCTTATTCTTTTTAGCATTACTTGCTAAATCATTATAATAATTTTTATTAAATATTGTCTTACTACTAGCTTCCTTAATTCCCTTACCATAGGGAATTACATGAATAGTATGCTTATAATACTTCTTTTGTTCAGATTTAGGCAAGGAAAAGAATTCCTCATTAAGCTTATAATCAGCAAGCATTAAAAGCTCATTTAATTCATAAGCACTAATTTGATTATCAACAAAAAGCTTAAAGGCCATATCAATTATTTCTGCCTTACCATATGATTTTAAGGCCTCCTTATATTCATTAAGCATTATTTCACCTCCCTAAATATTAATAGCTTTCTTTATTTCTTCAACTACATAATTAATATTATCATAATCTATGTCCCTTTTTAATACCATTCGTCTAGCCAATAATCTATCTAATATCTCCAAAGACGAATCAGGATTATTCATTCCTATTAATTCCAGACTTCTTTCATAAATATATTTTAACATATCATCACTAACATCACCATCAGAAAAATCCTTTAAAATCTTAATAACTGCATTAGAATCAAGCTCACAAACAAATAAAGGCGTAATTCTTCTTCTAAGCGCTAAATCCGTTTTAATTGATTTTTTATATTCATTAATTGTAGTCGCTCCAATTAAATACATATAAGGACTAGTTAAATAAACCTTTAATAAATTATAAACACCATAGTCACCATCATTACAGCTATACATAATCATATGAATTTCATCAATAAAGATAATTATTTTCTTTTTAGCACCCTTATTGAATTCAATAATAGTACTAAAAATATTACTAATTCTTTCCTCTAGCATTCCCCTAAGCGTAGTTCCCGAAATAAGCTCACCCATATTTAATTCTAAAATATAAAATGAATCACTAACTACTCTACTTAAACCATAAACAATTGAAGATTTACCACTACCAGCCTCACCAATTAAAACAGTATTATGCATTCTTTTTTTCATAAGAGAAACATATAAGCTTTCAATAATATCATTTCTTCCAACAAGCTCTATGTCACTTGAAACAAGTGATAAAGCTCCACTTAAATTAATAATTTCACCTATTACTAAATCATCATTTGGATGCTTACTAAGATGCTTCATTTTATTAAGTGGTACAGGAAGCTCCTTTATTTTATCAACCCTAATTACAATATGAGCATTTAAATCCTCATTAGTAAAAACCTCATCCCCTACCTTTATATTTTCACTTGGATCAATTAAATAGCAATACTCCTTGCCATCATCCTTAAACCTAATATAGCATACATCATACATAATACCACCTAGATCTCATAATCATGCTCATAAATATAATCAAAGGTTAAATCATCAATATCACTTAAATTATCACAATCATGACTAAACACTAAGCTTAAAGCATGAACTGGACTATCAAATAAATAAAAATGCCAGCCCTCATCACCAAAATCATAAATAATATCTTCTACCTCATTAATTAATTCTTTAAATTCATCATAGCTTACAGAGTCCTTTAAATTTAAAACAAACTCCTTTAACCTTTGATAATTCTTACTTCGTTTTTTACATTTATTAAGGACCTCGGCTATACTTAAATCACTTGCTTCACACTCTAATACATTATTATAAATATAAAACTCTAAAAATTCCTTAATAAAATATTTATAAAGCCTATTTAGATTATTACTCCAATGCCACAATCCCCCACATTCATAACAATTCTTAGATGTAAAGCTAAATGCTAAATAGGTATTATCCGAAATCCTTTCATCACGAGCCTCATCATTAATTATTTCTTCAGTCATTTTTATCTCCTCTACTTTCTACTAATGTTTTATCATAAGCAAGAATGAAAGTAAATTATTTGTCAAAACTTAGGAAGTCAAAAAGGCCAAGTTCATATTTAATATATTTATTATACTGCGTATAATAATATATTATCAGTGTTTAAAAAAATAAGGAATTCCTAAAATATTAGAAATTCCCTATATTTAATCAATCTATAAAAACATTACATAATATATTGGTAAATATATTATTTTTTCTTTTCTTTTAATCGTTCTTTCATTAGAAAGTACATAACCAAAATTTATGTTATATTCATCATTACTAGTAAAAGCACTAATAGCACTATGAATTTGATAATCACGACCTGATTTTACTTCTATTGGTAAAACTCTTAAATTATCATAATCATCAATTAAGAAGTCAACCTCACCTTTTTTTCTATTATCATAATAATAAAGATTATGATTATGAGCTGCTAATTCACTTGCAACAACACTTTCATACACAGAACCTAAATTAATACTTTTTTCATTATCTAAAATAGCATTAATATTATTTTTATATAAGATATTTGTCAGCATACCAACATCATTTAAATACAATTTAAGTAAATTTTTAGAGGTAGTTTCTACAAGTGGAAATGTAGGATTAGCTATAGCCTGGACTCCTAAAGCAATACCCGAACTTATTAAATATTCAAATTCATCATTATAATCATTAAAAGTCTTTCCCTTTTTTGATTCAATATCCTTTACAACAACTCGTTTCTTTTTATTTTCCATATTGGAAGGAACAAGGTCATATATTTTCGTTATTTTAAGCTTATTTTGCTTATCATATTTTGCTGCATCAGCAGCGTAATACTCATGAATTTCACTTTGAATCTCTCTAATTTTTTGAACATTCTTTTCTGCTATGAAGCAATTAACGGCATCTGGTAGGCCACCAACAATTAAATATTTTTTAAATAAGTCCATAATTTTATTATGCGTTGCTTCATCTAAGCATTCATAATTTAAATACTTTCTTTTCATTATTTCTATAGCAAATTCATTTACTCCATTTGCATATAAGAACTCCTCAAAATCTAATGGAAACATTCTTACCTTCCTAATACTTCCTATTGGAATTGAAGGTGTTTGAGCTAAAGTAACTCCCAATAATGAACCACTTGCAATATATGTAAAACGGTTATCACTAACTAAAAATTTTAATAATGTAAGTAATTTAGGATATTCTTGAATTTCATCTATAAATACTAAAGTATCTTCCTTTGATCCCATTTTAGAACCAAAACGCAAACTCAACTGAAAATAAAAATCATCTATTGTTGTTACATCAGCAAAATTTTTTTTACCAAGAGAATCCTCCACCATATTCACCTCAATGAAATTTTTAAACATCTTGCTACCAACATATCTTACAATATAGGTTTTACCAATCTGACGAGCGCCATCAATCAATAAAACTTTAGACGAATTTGATTTTAAATGTTCTTCAATAACCTTTTCTATTTTTCTTTTAAGCATATTTATACATCACCATTCTGACTTTTCAATATAATTATAAGCTGATTTTTATGACTTTTCAATATATTTTTAGGTGAAATTTACTGACTTTTCAATATTTTATAAGATAAATAAAGGAAAAGACTAATTAAATCTTTTCCTTTCATTTTATTGTACTAGTAAATATTCACCTTATAAATAATCATTCAGCCTATTTCAACTGAATTTTAAAAAATACAAAACAATAATTATTTAACAATTCCCGTCAAATTATTAAAATATTCTTGAACCAAAGTAAAGGCTCTTGATAATGGATAGCCATCAACAAAGCAATGATTAACAGTTATATTTAATGTCATAACCATTCTTCCATTTTCTTCCCTATATTTATCCCAGCATATACGAGGACATGACAATGATTCATAATCATTATCAATCAAAGGATGAGTCATTCCCTCAATTGAAAGCCAAGGAATGCAAGTAATATAATATTCATTATAAAGCTTTGAATCATTATAGGTTTCTTTGACACTTGTTTGCTTCTTAACAGCTTCAATTATAGAAGAGGCCTTCTTATAAAATAATTCATAATCATTAATCATTTCAAAGCCTGTATTTTCAAAAATACCTGCTGATGTCATAACTGTAAAAGCCGGATTAATTTCATCATAAAGTCTAATTTCACCATTAACCTCACGAAGCCTCATCTCTTCTATCTGATTTAAAGCACTTGTTAGCAAATATAGTGTGTTAATAAAAAAGCTTTGGTGATTCTCTTTTGTAAATCTTAAAAGCTTAGTGACATCCATTTTTACATTAAATCCATAACAAGGATTAGAAAACTGTCTAAACCATTTATATTGATTTATTTTCTTGATTTCTTCAATTTTTATTACTTTGTAATTCATAGCTTCCTCCATTAATATTTCTCTTAAATTCAGTTATTGATATACCAGTATATGATGAAAATGCACGTATAAATGAATTTGTTTCATTATAACCTAATGAGAACGCAATCTCATCAATTGTCATATTGGTATTTTTAATCCAATACTTCCCAAGCTCAATTCTTGCTTCTGTTTGAAGAGTCCTAAATGTTATACCTTCAGGCAATATATGAAATCATATAACGAAATTATAATTTATTTTCTAGATATTAG
>CALCWU010000132.1 GCA_937905855.1 uncultured Mollicutes bacterium | reverse complement strand
TATTCAGCTTAGCAGCTTTAATGTATTTCTATCGTGGTAAACGTGGTAATGAGGATATTAAACTTGCTGATGATCCATGGGCTATTGAATTATTCCAAAAATTATGGAACGAGTATGATGGAACTAAGGCTGGCTGCAAGAAGATTGTTGAGACTGTTTTAGGACTTGAGCATCACTGGGAATTAAATTTAAATACTCTTCCTGGTGTAACTGATTTTGTAACTGATTGTTTATATGAAATCACAACAAAGCCTATGCGTGAAGCATTAGCTATTATTGGGTGCTAGTATGAATGATTATATAATCATAAATAAGATAGATAATGTTTGTGTGCCTTAAGACCATTCTCTAAAGGAGAAGTGGTAAATGGAATTACGCTTCTTGAGGATATTCCTCAAGGACATAAGATTGCTTTAAAGGATATAAACTTTGGTGAGAATATTATTAAATATGGTGCACCAATAGGTCATGCTACTGCTTTAATCAAAGCAGGAGAGCATGTTCATACCCATAATGTTGCAACAAATCTTGATGATGTAATTACATATGAATATAAGCCTAATTTTCCAGTTGTTTATGGTGATGTAAGTAATCGTAAGGTTATGCTATATAAACGTAAAAATGGTGAATATGGTATAAGAAATGAATTATGGATTGTTCAAACTGTTGGCTGCGTTTCTGGTATGGCAAAAAAAATAATTGAAGAATTTAAAGCTCAATATGATACATCTGCTATTGATGGTGTTTATACATTTAATCATCCATTTGGCTGCTCACAAATGGGTAGTGATTTGGAACTAACGAGAACTATTCTTCAAGATATGGTAAAGCATCCTAACGCTGGTGGTGTTTTAGTTCTTGGCTTAGGCTGTGAGGAAAATCTTATTTCTAGATTTTTACCTTCACTTGGTGAATATGATGAATCAAGAACAAGATTTTTAAATAGTCAGGATGTATCTGATGAGGTTAGCGAAGGCGTTAAGCTTTTAAAAGAACTTTATGATAATATGAAAAATGATAAGAGAGAGGAAGCACCACTTAGTGCCTTAAGAATTGGCTTAAAATGTGGTGGAAGTGATGGCTTAAGTGGTATAACTGCTAATCCGTTGCTTGGTAGATTTTCTGATTTCCTATCAGTTAATGGAGGAACAACCGTCCTTGGTGAGGTTCCAGAAATGTTTGGTGCTGAGCAATTGTTGATGGCTCGTGCTAAAGATAAAGAAACATTTGATAAAATTGTTAATTTAATTGATGATTTTAAGATTTATTTTAAAAATCATCATCAGGTTATCTATGATAATCCATCACCTGGTAATAAAAAGGGTGGTATTACTACCCTTGAAGATAAATCACTTGGTTGCACTCAAAAAGCCGGAGCATCTAAGGTTAATGATGTTTTAAAAATGGGTGAAAGAATTAAAACTAATGGTCTTAATTTGTTATGCACACCAGGTAATGATTTAGTTGCTACAACAACACTTGCGGCAAGTGGTTGTCAAATGGTTTTATTTACAACAGGTCGTGGAACACCTTTTGGTGGA
>CALCWU010000131.1 GCA_937905855.1 uncultured Mollicutes bacterium | reverse complement strand
ATATAAGCTGGAACTACACTACAAATAAATGATAATATACAAGCGATTATAGTTTCTTTTAAATAAAAATGTATTTCTATTAACAGAAGAACAGTTTAAATTAATGACTGGTAAAAGGATCTTATTCAATACTTCAATTGGACCAGGCTTTGAGGTTAATGCTTTAAGGGAATGGTTAAAGGATGAAAATCATTTCTTCTTTGGTGATACACTTCCAACAATAGGTGATGATAATCTTTGGGAATTACCAAATACCTATACTATAAATAGATCAGCTGGTGGTAAAACCTATGAGGCTTATTATCGCTTGGGGGAAAAGGTTCTAAATAATATTAAAGAATATTTAAAGTAGGCATTAGCAAAACGCTAGTGCTTTTTTATTGTTGACAATATTTCTTTTGTGTTATACAATATATATACCCCCACGGGGTGTATGAGGTGATAAAATGAAAGCAAATAAAACAGATGTTGAAAGACTTTTAAATACAGCTAAGGGTCAAATTGATGGTATGCTAAAAATGGTTAATAATAATGCCTACTGTATTGATATATCTAATCAAATTCTTGCTTGTATTGCTATATTAAAAAAGGTTAATAGTGAAATTTTATCTAGCCATTTACATTGCTGTGTTCTTAACGCAACAACTGAAGAAGAAAAAGAAAAAAAACTGGATGAAATTAATGATATTGTGAAAAAATTATTAAAGTAGGAGGGGTAAGATGAAGAAAAAATTCGATGTAATGGGAATGAGCTGTGCAGCCTGTAAGGCTCACGTCGAAAAGGCTGTGAGTAAGCTTCCAGGAATGAATGAATGTAATGTCAATCTTTTAAGTAATTCAATGAGCTGTAATTATGATGAAAATAAGCTTAATGAGGATGATATAATAAAGGCTGTTGTAGGTGCTGGCTATAATGCAAAGATAAGTGAAGATATTAAAAAGGCTACAGATAGTGGTCTTAAGAAAATGCGCTTTAGAGTAATTATGTCATTTGTCTTTTTTATTCCCTTATTCTATTTATCAATGGGTCATATGGTTGGTTTACCAATACCACCTTTTTTAAATTATGAGGTTAATATGTTTAATGCCCTTTGGTATAGCCTAGCCCAATTTATTTTGCTAATTCCTATTGTAATAATTAATTTCAATTATTATAAAAGTGGCTTTAGTAAGCTATTTAAAGGTGCTAGCAATATGGATACCTTAATTGCTATTGGCTCTCTTGCAGCCTTGGTTTATGGAATTTATGTTATGATTTTATTAGCTATAGGCTATCATAATCAAGATATGGAAATTATGCATAAGTACCATATGGAAATCTATTTTGAATCAGCTGCAACAATTCTTACTCTTGTTACTTTAGGAAAATTTTTTGAGGCTATGAGTAAGAAAAAAACAACTAGCGCAGTTGATAAGCTTATGAATTTAGCACCTGATGAGGTTATTGTTTTCAACAATAATGTGGAGGTTAAAACCTTAAGCAAAGATGTTAAGGTTAATGATTTAGTATTGGTTAAGCCTGGTCAAAGATTGGCGCTTGATGGAATAATTACAAGTGGTAGTTCAACTATAGATGAATCAGCAATGAGTGGTGAAAGTATTCCTGTATTGAAGCAAGAAGGGGATAAGGTAATATCTGGAACAATGAATTTAAGCTCTTCATTTGTTTACAAGGTTACTAGTGTAGGTGAGGATACAACAATTGCCAAAATTGCCAATTTAGTTTCTGAGGCAGCTAATTCTAAGGCTCCTATCTCTAAGCTTGCTGATAAGGTTAGTGGAATCTTTGTTCCTGTAGTTTTAACAATTGCTTTAATAAGCTTTATAATTTGGTTTATTGTTAAAAGAGATTTTAGCTTTGCCTTATCAATTGGTATTTCAGTATTAGTAATATCTTGCCCATGTGCTCTAGGCTTGGCTACACCAGTTGCGATAATGGTAGGAACTGGTAAGGGTGCTGAAAATGGAATTTTAATTAAAAATGCGGAAAGTCTAGAGATGCTTCATAAGATTGATACGATAGTTTTAGATAAAACAGGAACTATAACTAATGGTAAGCCAGTAGTAACGGATTTTGTTTTATATGCAAATATGAAAGAAGCCGAAGCTTTAAATATTGCTTCGTCATTAGAGAAATTATCTGATCACCCTCTTGCTAAGGCGATTGTAGAATATTCAGGTCTTGGTGATAAAAATGTTCAAAACTTTTTGAATATTTTAGGAAAAGGCATTACTGCTAAAATAAATGATGAGGATTATTATTTTGGCTCAGATAGCTTTATTTATGATAAGCTTGGTAAGAGCATTGATACGGCTAAATATAAGAGTGAAGCAAAAACAGTAATGCTTCTTGCAAGTCAAAAGGAGATTATTGCTTTATTTGCAGTACGTGATGAGGTTAAGCCATCATCAGTAGAGGCAATTAAGGAATTTCATAAGCATGGTTTAAATGTAGTTATGCTTACAGGTGATAACAAGCTTACGGCCCTTGCAATAAATAAAGAGGTTAAGGCAGATGATGTTATTGCTAATGTTTTACCAGAAAATAAGGATGAGGTAATTAAAAAATATCAAGCAGATGGTCATAAGGTAATGATGGTAGGGGATGGAATAAATGATTCAATTGCTTTAACATCTGCTGATGTAGGTGTAGCTATTGGTGCTGGTAGTGATATTGCCATTGATAGTGCTGATGTTATTTTAGTTAAAAATGATTTAGAGGATGTCATGACTGCTATTTTATTAAGTAAAAAGGTTATAACTAATATTAAGGAAAATTTGTTTTGGGCATTCTTTTATAACTCAATAGGCATACCTATTGCCGCAGGTGTATTCTATCAGGCTCTTGGCCTTAAGCTAACCCCAATGCTTGGTGCTTTGGCTATGAGCTTTAGTAGTGTATGTGTTGTTTTAAATGCCCTAAGAATTAGAAGATTTCATTATAACAAGGAAAAGGAGAATAATATGGAAAACATTATAAGAGTTGATGGAATGATGTGTGAAAATTGCGTTAAGCATGTTAAGGAGGCTTTAAGTAAGGTTCCAGGAATAACTGGTGTAGAAATTGACCTAAAGAAAAAGAAGGTTTCATATTCTACAAATGAGCCTGTAAGTTTAGATGATGTTTATAATGCAGTTAAAAATGCTGGTTATGAGCCAGGTGAATATAAAGAGAAAAAGAGTCTATTTAAAAGAAAATAATAAATGTTGGCTATGAAAACATCTTTCATAGCCTTTTCTTTTCATTAATATAAAAAATGATATTTTTGCAAAAAAAACAATTGATTTATATTAACAATAATGTTATATTAAGGATAGAGGTGAAAGTATGTTTAAGAAGATTTTAAGTAGTTTTTAGTTTGTTTTTTTCTGTTTTCGTGTGGTGGCTCTAAGAATGAAAGTAAATCATTAGAGTATTACAAAAGTCATTCTGTGGAATTTGTTTATTCAGCAAGCTCAGTATATCATTATTACAATAAGGAAAGTAAGGAAGATGTTTCTATAGAGACTTCAAAGGCCTTAATCTATAAAAATGAAAACAAGCTTGAGGCTTTACCAGAGCTTAGCGATGAAGATATTATTAATATCTATTATGAGGTAATATTATATAC